>JARRPY010000217.1:9865-18922 GCA_037382425.1 Deltaproteobacteria bacterium | reverse complement strand
TCCACATAATTGCCGCTTCGAAATGACGGTTGATCCGCGTAGTAGACGCCTTTTGTTCCTCGCCAGTCCGGAGAGAGAAACAGCTCGAAACTGGGGATGTTATGCCCTGAAATACCGCTCCACTGACGCTTTTCCCCAATCTTTATCAGCAAGTCGGTGTTGTCCGACTCCACGTGGCAATGGGTGACGTCCATCTGATTCAGCCATTTTTTGAGGGCGATGGCTTTTCGATAGATCTGTTTCCATTCTTTTACCGGATCCGGCTTGTCTAAGTAACAGGCCTTGATCACCTGGTTGGTGTATTGCCGCAAGGTTATGTTGGCCTGTTTGGCAAGGGCCTCTGTCGGCACCATGCAGAGGGTCCAGCCCAGTTCTCCCTTTTCTTCCCGTTTGCGCATAATATCCCTGAGGGGTTTTTTGGCTACGGCCTCTTTCCCGATTCGTTTGGGATCGATATGCTTTAAATGGGTTAAGGATCCCGGAGCATGGAGGAATATTCTGCCGTTGAGGTGTTGGCACAGATCCTTTTCCCAAGAGCCCAAGAAAGTGAGTTGCTTTTGATTGGCCTTGTCGTAGAAGTTTTGTTCCATGAGGGTGGTGGGGCCCGAGCGCAGGACCGGAATCATCCCCCATTTGAGGAGGTTTGCCTGAAGGCACTCGGCGAGACGCACCGCCGGCGGATCGTATTGGACCAGGACGATATCCCCTTTTTTATAGTTCTGAGTCCTAGCGGCTTTGAGTCCCCACATGAGCACGTCCGAATATTTTTCCAATTGTTTTTTTGTGAGCATACGAATCTCCTTTTTTCCCTTCATATCATCATCTCCGGCTTCAGTTCCCTTTTAGGGAGTTGGGACCGGATGGCATGGTTGATGAAAAATCCCAAACCCAAAACATCGCCTCTCTCGAGTGTGAGAATCACATACCCTTTATCCATTTCAAGATCAACCGGAATCTCGTCGCCCGCGATGAGCGCCTTGAGTTGACCCCTGTTCAAGGGGTAAATCCCCCGTGTGGCGTGGCGTCCGAAGAGCTGAATGAACCGCGTTGTGGGCTTAATGAATGCCCCCACTCTTTGAAAGGCCCGCAAACCGGCCTTGGTGATCTTGAGATGGGCGGCCTGTGCCAATTGAGGGCTTCTCCGCATCAAAAACCACGCCTTTTTTCTGCGGTAGAGGAGGTAATGATCGAATTGGTGGAAGGGAATGCCGAATCGCTCGTCGAGATAGCCGAAGAGCCGTTTTCTTTCGTCATCCCTTGACAATTTTGGCCATGAAGAATCCCACGGAATCGATTCGATGGGGGTAGAGTCTGACCGCAAGGGCGAGTTGTCTATCATAGTGCTGGTCCTTCCATTTCAATATGCCCGGCTCAACCGCTGCGTTGAGACGGATGGGAGAGAGCGTTGCGCCTCTTTGTTGGATGAGATAATCGACCACGGATTCATTTTCCTCCGGATTGTAGGTGCAGGTGGAATAGAGCATCTCCCCCCCTTCTTTTAGAAGGTCAAATCCTCTGAGGAGGATGCTCCGCTGCACCTGGTTCAGCTTATCCCGTCCCTTATATTCCCTGAAGGCGGCATCTGCGCGGGTTTTTCTGAATCGGCCTTCGCCCGAGCAGGGAACATCGGCCAGCACATAGTCGAAACGATGCTTCATGGGAAACTGCTGTGCCTGGTACCCGGTGATGAGGGCGTTGAGGACGCCCAGGCGGGAAAGGGTGTGCCCCAGGGCCGTGTGACGCGTTGCGTACAGATCATTGGCTTGCGTAAAGATCGTTGGCCACCATGAGACCGGTGTTGTGCATGAGTTCTGCGCAGTGTGCGCTCTTACCGCCGGGAGCGGCACACATGTCGAGGAGATAGGTATCCGGTCTCGGAGAGAGAACCATAGCGGCCAGACAGGAGGTGAGGGCCTGCGGATGGATATAGCCCAAGTAATATTCTAGGAGGTTCCCGGGGGAGGCGAGTCCAGGTGCTACACAGAGCCCGTCATACGGCTCGAGGGTCGGGTCGAGGCGAATGCCCTTTTCGGAGAGCCGAGTCTTCGCTCTTTGGGGCGTGATCAGGAGACGGTTTATCCTGAGACAGGTGGGGAGCGGTTTGAGGAGGCTTTGCTGGAAATCTGAAAACCCCGGGATGATCTCTCGATATTGTTCAAAAAAGGGCATGACAAGGGAACGGTGAAGGTTTCGAGACTTAAATTGATATAGTTTTTTCTCTGCGTCCCCGCGTCTCAGCGCGAAAACACTCAGTTCCTTGGAAGGGGCGTGACGGCCTCTTTTGGAAACGCCGCTTTCAACATGGGTTTGTGCCCCACGCCACGCCCCCTAGGCACCGAAAAACCGGCAAATAAGTATACCTCCAAAGGGAAGGGCGCTGTCACCATCGGCTCTGATGGGGCTGTTCCTCACTGGATTCTGAAGTGCGATCCCTGAGACCGAAGGAACAGTGATGTGATCGGGTTTCCAAAAGAAACCGTCACCCCCCGCGTCATGCCCCTACAATGTTACGAAAAAAGATGTGCTTCATCGACACGGAGTTTACGAAGAACCCAGGTTAATTTCAAGAGGTCCTTGTAAAAGAGTAAAGCAGCGCGTTAGAATCCTTTGAAAAGTTCTAATTGACACAAAATTGGCGCCCCGGTGCGCATGGGTAAATGTATGATTCGCATCACCAGTGATATTTGGATTGATGACAAAGAGGTCGATCTTCATTTTGTTCGATCCTCCGGACCGGGAGGCCAGAATGTGAACAAGGTGGCCACGGCGGTTCAGCTCCGGTTTGATGTGGCCGGGTCTCCGTCATTGCCTGACGATGTTAAACGACGCTTGATACGTCTCGGCGGGAAACGGATGAGCCGGGAGGGGGTTCTGGTGATTGACGCCCGGCGATTCAGAACCCAGGAGCAAAACCGGCAGGATGCCGAGGAGCGACTGGTGCGACTCATGCGAAAGGCCGCGAAGCCCCCCAAGCCGCGGAGACGGACGAGGCCGACGGCTGCCTCGAGGGAAAAACGGTTGAAGACCAAGCGCCACCGGAGCCGAATCAAACAATTAAGAGAGCCGGTCCGGTCGTCTGGGGATTAGTGTTTGGATAAGGGTCTGTCTTTCCGAGAGCCCGAGAAAAGGCTCAAACCAAGGCCCACGATCAGCAGCGTGATGGTGCCGATGACCCCGATCATTCGGGTGTGCCACTCACATTCCATGAAGGCCCAGGCGTCCGGGAGATTTCGGGCAAAGGTGGCCCACACGATGCTGATGATGCTGGCGATGACGGCAACGACGGCCTGCCAGGGCATGACCCTTTTTACGCCGATCCCCAATAAAAAGAGGCCGATCACCCCGCCTCCGGCAATGCCGGCCAGTTGCCATCCGGTTTCCAAGGCGGTCTTCACCTGGATCATGGCCAATCCCGTGAGGGTACCCAGGATTCCCCAGCCCACCGTGAAGATTCTCAGCATGCGGATGTCTCGTCGCTCATCTGTTTCTTTGTGAATATATTTCTGGTAGAAATCGAGGAGGGTGAGGCTGGACACACTGTTCAACGATGAATCGATGCTGCTCATGGCAGCGGCAAATATGGCGGATATGAGCAGACCCCTGAGCCCGGCAGGGAACTCCGTCACAATAAAGTAGGGATAAATTTTGTCTCCCACGAGTTCCCCATTGAGCGCAGGGGGGAGTTGATTGCTGTGAATGGTATAATAGGCGAAGAGGGCGGTGCCTATGAAAAGGAAAAGCGCTGAGATGGGGATATAGGCAATGGCCGCGGTCCAAACAGATCGGGCGGCCTCCCGAGTGGAACGGGTGGTCTGATAGCGCTGTACATAGTTTTGGTCCACGCCGAAGTTCCTCAGGTTCTCCATGACGCCATACAACACGACCACCCAGACAGTGGGTTGAATCAGATTCAAATCCCAGTTCCCCAAGGAGAACTTGTTTTCCTGAGCGGCTATGGTAAAAAGTTGTCCCGGTCCTTCCGGCATATCGAGGATCAAGATGATGATGGAAACCACCGCCCCCCCGAGAAGGATGATCACCTGAATAACATCGGTCCAGATGACCGCTTCGATGCCGCCGATGACGGTGTATATGGTCACACCGATACCGGCCATGACGATGATGGCGGCATAAGACCACCCGGTCAGGTTGTGGAGCACCAGTGAGATCAGAAAAAGGATCATGCCGATACGGGCCAGTGATCCCAGCATGAAACTGATGCTCCCGTAAATTCGGGCCCAACTCCCGAATCGTTGTTCAAGGTACTCATAGGCGGAAATTTTGACCCGTGTCCGGTACAGAGGAATAAAATAGAGCGTGGCCGCAAGAGCGGCCATTGGCAGCGTCAGAGAAAATACAAACACGTCCCAGTTGAAATTATAGGCTTGTCCCGGATACGCCAGAAAGGTGATGCTGCTCACGAAGGTCCCCACGATGGACAGGCCCACGGCCCAACTGGGGAGCTTGCCGTTGGCGATCATGAACCCTGTGGCGGTGCTGCTCTTTTTTCGAAAATAAGCCCCAAATAGGATAACGGCCAGGAGATAGGCGATCAGGATGGCCTTATCCACGAGGAAGAATTGAGCGTGCATGGTCATCTCCGTCTTTTTGCGCGGGAGTCTAACGCATGGACCAGATCGAGTCAACGGGATGGGAGACCAAAGGTGGGGTATAGCACCTTGGCCGAAGTGTATCAGGCGGGTGTTCCCTTCGGATTCATCAAACGGACCGATTTTAGAGAATCGGATATATTGGCCGACTATATCCGTCAGCACATGTGTGGCGTTGCCATTTCGGAGGCGTCATTCAGAAGCGGTGACTGGGAAAAGACAATGGAACACTTGCTGAGTTTTTCCCCCATGGAACGTAAACGCCCGAACGGGGCGACTCGGGTCGCCGATTTTGTTTGTGATATTTTGGATGGCAAAGGGGCGCGGGCCGAATGAGGGTTGGAACATTCAGTTTGTGCTTGTGATCTGAACCGTCTCAATGTATTCTCAATAAATTAAGCGCCTTAATATGTAAAAGGAGGAAAACAGGCATGGACATAAAGATACTCGGTGTGGTGGGCGCCGGCCAGATGGGATCCGGGATCGCACAAGTTGCGGCGGCGAGCGGTCTCTCGGTGTTGATGAATGATATCAAGGAAGAATTCGTGGAAAGGGGCTTTTCCGCCATAGAAAAGAGCCTCGGCCGTATGGTCAGGAAGGAGAAGATTTCCGAGTCGGATCAAAAAGACATACTGGGACGAATAGAAGGATCCACCGCGTTGGACGATATGATCAAAGCGGAATTCGTCGTGGAAGCGGCCACGGAGCGCGAGGGATTAAAACTTGAGATTTTTCAGGCATTAGACGGGTTCTGTAAACCGGAAACCATTTTGTCATCCAATACCTCTTCGATTTCAATCACCAAGATAGCCGGTGCCACCAATCGACCCGAGAAGGTCATCGGTATGCATTTCATGAACCCGGTTCCTGTGATGAAACTGGTGGAGATCATCAATGGGTTGGCCACGTCCGATGACACATTTGAGATCACCCGGGAGCTTGCATTGAAGATGGGGAAGACGCCGGTTCCCGCCAATGATTTTCCTGGATTCATCGCCAATCGAATTCTCATGCCCATGATCAATGAGGCGGTGTATGCGCTCTATGAGGGGGTGGGGCGCACGGAAGATATTGATCAGATTATGAAACTGGGGATGAACCATCCCATGGGTCCCCTGGCCCTGGCCGACCTTATCGGTCTCGATACCTGTCTGGCCATTATGGATGTCCTTCATGAAGGCCTGGGGGACAGCAAATATCGGGCGTGTCCTCTTTTGCGGAAATATGTCGACGCGGGATGGCTCGGCGTCAAAACAGGAAAGGGATTCTATACTTATTGAGGCATAAAAAGGAAAACAACTGGTTGCGGGGCGGGTCGGATGATCTTACATTAAATTAAAGGTATGGCGAGTGCCTCGAAAGGATCGGCCCCCATGGGTTGCAAATTCCGGGACATTTGTTATAGTAAACCCAAATAGGTCGCTTTTAAGGGTTTGGAGATTAGATTATGGCGAAAATTCTGATTGTGGATGATGAAGAACATATCCGCTATCTGTACTCTGAAGAGCTCAGTGACGCAGGCTATGAGGTGATTACGGCGTCCAGTGGCCACAAGCTGCTGGAAAAAATAGAGGCCGAGAAACCGGATTTGGTGGTCCTGGATATTAAGATGGTGGATTACAACGGTCTGGATCTGCTGCAGGACATCCGAAACCGCTTTTATGACCTCCCGGTGGTGCTGTGTACGGCCTACGATACGTTCAAGGAGGATATGAAATCCATTGCCGCGGATTTCTACGTGATCAAGTCCTTTGATCTGACGGATCTCAAGAACAAGATTGCCATTGCACTGGAGTCACGAACCGAATAACGCTCGAATCAGAGTAAAGCATCCTGATTATTTGTGGTATTTTTCGCCCTTAAGGATGGTGAAGGCTCGGTAAATCTGTTCGAGAAGAATCAGTCGGGCCATCTCGTGAGTCAATGTGAGGGTGGAAAGACTGAGCGTTTCATCGGCTGTCTTATCCAGGATTTCTCCTGAAAGCCCCAAAGGCCCCCCGATAATGAAGCAGATCCGGTCCTGGGTCAGAGAGAGCTTTTCAAAGCGGCGGGCCAGACCATCCGACGTATACGATTTACCTGATATACTGAGTGCAAAGACGTAGTCTCGTTCATGGACCCGTTTTTTAATCGCCTCTGCTTCTGCACCCAGGACGGCTTCCGTGGGCACCCCTTTTTTGATCCTTGCCGGTTTGACCTCTATCCACTCCGTAGGGGCGTATCGCCTGAGCCGCTTTAAATAGAGCGATTCCCCATCGCTCAAAAAACGGGCCCGGGTCCTGTCCACCACCACAATTTTAATTTTGAGCATTCCGTCTACACATCGTCTTTTTCGAGCTTCAGGATATCTGCGATTTCACCGGTCATTTCAGATAAAAAGCGTTCCATATCGGGCCCTGTGAGGGGCTTTCCCGGTTCAGGGTATGTTCTCAGATTCGCGGGTTTGGTCCATTCTGGTTGACCAGGATCATGGCGTCCATGATCTCCTGTTCCGTGACTTGGACCACAAAGACCCGCTCTTCTCCTGCCGCTTGGTTATAGGCCTCGACGAGTTCGACCACTCTTGGCATGGACACCGGGTTCCCTATCATGGCGGCCTGCGCCACACTGGGTTTGACGGTGACCGGTTCGAAATGTCGGTGTTGAGGCTGTAGCTGTCTGTAGTACCGGTATACGGGATCCGCATGCACGGATTGGACACCGATCACCTTGGGAAGCCGCTCAATGATACCCGCGTGGAAGAATTTAAGAAACCCGCTCATAACGGCGGTGATATTGCCGGCATTTCCGATGGGGAGCGTGATGACCTTGTTTCCCACCTCATAATCGAAGTCCTGTGCCACTTCAAAGGAGAAAGACTCCTGGCCTAAGATCCGCCAGCTGTTCTTGGAGTTGAGGAGGGCCACGCGGTAGGTGTCGGCCAGTCTTTCCACTACCTTCATGCAGTCATCAAAGACGCCGGGAATTTCGAGCACCACGGCCCCGCTCCCGAGGGGCTGGGAAAGCTGTTGAGGGGTCACCTTGCCCTTTGGGAGGAGGACCGCTGATTTGACCACGCCCTGCAGGTAGGCGGCATAGAGCGCCGCCGCCGCCGAAGTATCTCCTGTTGAGGCGCAGATGGCCAGGATGCCCTTGTCTCCACCCTGATGGGCCATGTAGTTGATGTAACTGAGCGCACACGCCATCCCCCTGTCCTTGAAAGAGGCGCTGGGGTTGAGCCCGTCGTTCTTAAAATAACGGGGGTTGGATTTGACCAGCGGGGTATGTCCCTCTCCCAGATAGACGATATGCTCGAGGGGAATGACGGGCGCGATGAATTCATAGTATCGAAAGATGCCCTTGAGGGCCGGTTTGTTGAGCATTCTTCGGTAATCCAGGATCTCCCGCCACAAGGGGCCGTCTATGGCGTCTATGGCCGCGGTGTTTTTGTTTTGAAGGAGTAAAACACTACCGCAGTCAGGGCACACGTACAGGAGCTTTTGAATGGGAAACTCTCCCCTGCATCCCAGACATTGATACACCATGTGGCCGTTGGGTTCGGGGATGAGATAAGGGCGTATTTTTTGGGGGAACTGATCTAATTTCATAGCGTATCCTTTGAGACCTTTGACCGAATTTGAGCGTTTCGCAAATAAGAGGGCGCCCATGCTCTGATGGGTGGAAACCGCTTAATTAATTGTCTTCTTATATCACAACACGGGTCGATTTCAAGTGGAGAAAGCCTTTGACTTATGGGGGAACTTTTGCGAGACTTCGCCCCATGAACGGGGTCAGAAAACTGGGCGCTGTCACCATACGGTATCTGCGGCAGATGGGAACCATGGGGCTTTTTTTGGCAAAAATGCTCCTTTACACGGTCATTCCTCCCCTTAAGGTCAAGCGTCTCTTAAAGCGGATCCGGTTTATCGGATTTCAGTCCCTCCTCGTCATCCTCCTCACGGGCGGCTTTTCCGGGATGGTGTTGGCCTTTCATGGATACTATACGCTGAACCGGTTCGGCTCTGAAGCGTTTTTGGGACCCATGGTGGGTCTTTCCCTGATCAAAGAATTGGGCCCCGTCATCACGGCGCTCATGGTTACCGGAAGGGCGGGTTCGGCCATTACGGCTGAAATCGGGATTATGCGGATCAGTGAACAGGTTGATGCCCTGGAACTCATGGGGCTCAACCCATTTAGATATCTCGTGGTACCTAACTTTTTGGCGGCGCTGATCTGTTTGCCGCTTTTGACGGCCTTTTTCGATGTGGTGGGGATTTTCGGCGGGTACATGATCGGAGGGAAGCTCCTGGGTGTGGGAGCGGGCACCTACTTTATGGAGATGGCCAATTATGTGGAGATGAATGATGTCATGGAAGGGATCTATAAGTCGCTCAGCTTCGGTGTCATCATTTCATGGGTGTGCTGTTTTAAGGGCTATTACACCTCCATATTTACGGGTTTTGGTGCC
>JARRPY010000217.1:0-9826 GCA_037382425.1 Deltaproteobacteria bacterium | reverse complement strand
GACGTCGCTGCTTTTTTAACATGTTATTGTCACAAAGACACAGCGTGTCCAAGGGGGGTGAAGTCAATGATTCTTTTCCTCGTGTCTTTGTGGCGGTCCATGCCTTTATGGGGGCGTTTTGAACAGGTGGTGCGGTGATTAAAATAGAGGATCTCCATAAATCCTTCGACGGCCATCGGGTGCTGAACGGGGTTTCTCTGAAGATCGAAAAAGGCCAGATCCTTGCGCTTATCGGCGCCAGCGGATGCGGGAAGAGTGTCCTTCTGAAACATCTGGCCGGCCTGATGGCGCCGGATCAGGGTCGTGTGCTCATTGACGGCCAGGATATCTGGGCGGCGGGGGGCAAACCGCTCAGGGCCATGAGAGAACGGCTCGGGTTTCTTTTTCAGGGGGGCGCGCTTTTCGATTCCATGAGCGTTTTTGAAAATGTCGCTTTCCCTCTGAAAGAAAAGACCCGCCTGAGTGATGAGACCATTCATTCCAGGGTGTTTAGTGAATTGGAACGGGTCGGTCTGTCGGGTTCGGAACACAAGTATCCGTCCCAGATCAGCGGCGGCATGGTCAAACGGGCTGCGCTGGCCCGGGCACTCATCAGGGACCCGGAGATTATGTGCTTTGACGAACCGACCACCGGGCTTGATCCGGTCATCGGGCACGCCATTTTAAAACTCATTGATGAATGTCATCGAAAACTTTCTTTTACCGGAATTATTGTAACCCATGAAATTCCGAAGGTTTTTGCCATTGTCGACCGGGTGGCGATGCTCCATGAAGGGAGCGTTCGGGCGGAAGGGACCCCCCACAATCTGTCCATGTCGGAAGATGACGTGGTGCGGGCATTCGTGGGGGATGTCGCCGGGGAGGTGAGGAATAGATGAAAAAATTTGATATGGAACTGGCGGTGGGGGTATTTATGATCCTGGGCATCCTCTGCCTGGGGTATCTCTCCATTAAGCTGGGAAAAATGGAACTTTTCGGGAACGATGGGTATGAACTCCAGGCGATTTTTTCCAACAGCGGCGGCATAAAGAACGGATCATCGGTGGTCATTGCCGGCGTCACTGTGGGGAGAGTAAAACAAGTCTCGTTGGATGACTACCAGGCCCGGGTGGTGCTCTATCTGCCGAGGGATATCAAGGTCCAGGAGGATGCCATTGCCTCCATAAAAACCAAAGGCCTGATCGGTGAAAAATATGTGGAGATTACCCCGGGAGGCGCCGAGGAGATTATTCCTCCCGGAGGAAAAATTCGGGATACCCAACCCGCGGTTGATCTCGAAGGGTTGATCTCCAGTTACGTCTTCGGAAAACTGTAGCGTTTTTAAGAAGGGCAAGCATCGCCAAATGGGGTGTGCCCTATCCCGGCACAATTCGGCCGGATGGTGAGGAGGAAAGGATGATGTTCAGGTATGTGGTGGTGTTCACTTGTTTGATCACCGCGTTTATGTCATCGACGGCAGTGGCGGAAACGCCCACCGAGGCCATCAAAACGACGACCGATAAGATCATCGGCATCGTCACAGATCCCGGCCTCAAGGGCCCTGACAAATCTGAAAAAAAGGGGAAGTTGATTCGCGAAGCAGTGGACGAGCGGTTCGACTGGCAGGAGATGGCCAGACGAACACTGGCGCGTCATTGGAAGGACCGGACGGATCAGGAGAAGAAGACGTTTACCAAGCTCTTTTCAGACCTCCTGGAGCAGACCTACCTCGATAAGGTGGAGGGGTATTCCGGTGAAAAGGTGCTCTATGAAGGGGAAAAGGTGGATGGAAAATATGGAGTGGTCTCTGTCAAGATCGTGACCCGGAAGGAGACGGAGATCCCCGTACACTACCGGGTAAAAAACAAAGGGGACGGATGGCGGGTCTACGATATCTCCATAAGCGGTGTCAGTCTCATCAACAATTACCGAAAGCAGTTCAACAGTATCATCACCAGATCCTCTTATGAAGATCTGGTGGAGAAGTTGAAAGCCAAGGTCGGGAGCAAGTAATCCTCCATGGGTCTTCGGCGCACATATGCCGCATTTTTGCTGAGTGGTTTGATAGGCCTCTTGACCGTATGCGGGTGGGCGTCTGCTGCGCCGCCATCCGGGTTATACCATGATTCCGAGTTTCAGGATCATCATGTGGCGACCCGTGACCTGGCACAGAACGAGGTGCCGGCCGCCCCCCAAAAAACCGATGATTCCGCAGATGCTCCTGAGGCGCTTGACAATACGGCTGAACCCGTGGGCATGGAAGAGGATGCCGAGGGATGGTCGGAAGGACTGGGCGCCATTCCCGATCCCCTGGAACCCATGAACCGCGCCTTCTTTCAGTTTAATGACAAGCTCTATTTCTGGGTTCTCAAGCCGGTGAGTGAAGGATACGGTTGGGCCGTTCCTCAGACCGCTCGGGTGTGCGTGCGAAACTTCTTCTCAAACCTGATCATGCCCATACGCGCCATCAGTTGCCTTTTACAGGGAAAGATCAAAGGCCTAGGCATTGAAGTCCTTCGATTTGTGGTGAATAGCACGGTGGGTTTTGCCGGATTCCAAGACGTGGCCAGGCAGCAGATGGACCTGCCGATGCAGGATGAAGACCTGGGTCAGGTATTTGCGTTTTACGGGATCGGCCCGGGATTCTATATCGACCTGCCCATACTGGGCCCCTCCAGCCTGCGGGATACGGTGGGATGGGCGGGCCAGCTGTATCTCAATCCTCTTGACTACATTGTGAAAGACTGGTGGCCCAATATCGGGATAAGGAGCTATGATCTGGTTAACCGGACATCCCTCAGGATCGGAGAGTACGAGGATCTCAAGCGCGCTTCTTTGGATCCCTATGTGGCCCTGCGTGACGCCTACCATCAATACCGGACCAGCCAGACCGAAAAGTAAGACATGGGTCATCCCGGTCTCTAGGCTTTCACCATATTCCCCGGAAAATCACCGGTATCCGTAATTTCTTACGCGTCCCCGAAGCGGGACATGAGTTGAACGAGTTCCTTTGATGTGTCTGTCACGTCTGGTGCAGGGACGGTGCACCGGGGGGCTTCGATCACTCCGATGCCCGCCAGAACGGCCTTGATAACAGGGACGGGTGAGGGGTCGTATCGCTCTCTTAAGTGTCTCAGATAGTCCCCGAGTTCCCAGATTTGCCTCAGGTGGTCGGGATAGGCCTTTTGATCAGCGGACAACTGGAGCGACGACCGAGTCACTTCCGCCCAGGCCCTTGGGGCGAGGGCCGCGCCGGGAACCACCGCGCCGCTCGTGCTGGGGTGGTCGAGGAAATGGGCCTCATCCCCGTCGTATATTCTAAAACCGCTTACGCGTCTGCAGGCCCTACGGTAGTGGTGAGCCCTATCCAGGGTGCCGGAGAATATCATGCCGGCCATCCCCGGCAGGGGAGCCAGTTCCTTTAAAATCGCAGTGCGGATATTGTGACGTTTAAAGGGAGGGGCCATGGTCCCGATGAGTTGCGGATGGTTATGGAGAAGAAACGGCTGGTCCGAGGCGTCGAACAGCCCACGGTAATAATCCGGCAGCCCCCGGTTGCTGTGATAGTAGAGCGGCGTATCCACCCAGAATACCGGTGCCCCATGGTCCTTTGGATCAAGGAGCCCTTTGAGCGCGGCAATGCACTCCTTTGTCTTCTCTCGGGTATTTTGAGTGACCCACATAAAGATCGGTTTATCGTGCGCTGATAGCGAGACGAGCGCTTTTTCGAGGAGTTCTGGTAATCAGATCAGCCACCAGTCCCCTAGGTGCAATCGGCAATTCCATTGGCCTTAAACCCTTCTCTGCCCAAAAGATCATGGAGATGAACCACTCCTCTGGCCCGGCCCTGTTCATCCAGACAGACAAGATGGGTAATCTGGTGGAGTTCCATCATGGCCAAGGCTTCTCCCGTGGTCAGGTTTTCATCTACGGTTTTGGGGACCGGCGTCATGATGTCCTCCACTTTCTTCTGGTAAATGTCTGTTTCGTCCGAAAGGGCTCGTCTCAAATCCCCATCGCAGATGATACCGGACACCTTTTGATCCGTGTCTAAGACGAGCGTCGCGCCGATTTTTTTGGCATTGATTTCCTTTACGGCCGCCAGCATGGGAGCACCGCAAAACACCTTGGGAATATGGTCATCGGTCAGCATGACCTCCTTGATGTTGACGGAAAGTCGCTCCCCCAGGTTTCCGCCGGGATGGAATCTCCTGAAGTCCTTTTTGCTGAATCGTCTGCGATTCAATAGGGCCACTGCCAGGGCATCGCCCATGGCCAGCGCGGCGGTGGTACTCGTGGTAGGGGCCAGACCCAAGGGGCAGGCCTCCCTCTCCACGCCCACATCGATGACCACGTCTCCGTGACCGGCCATTGGAGAGTCCGTTCTGCCGGTAAAGACAATGATCTTGGCCCCCATTTCTCTTAAGATGGGCAGCAATCGGTTTATTTCCGCGGTTTGGCCGCTGTTGGATATGGCCAAAATGACATCGTCGGCACCCACCATGCCTAAGTCACCATGAATGGCTTCGGCCGGATGAAGGAAAAAGGAGGACGTCCCTGTGCTGTTAAAGGTGGCCGATATCTTACGACACACGAGTCCGGATTTTCCCATGCCGGTGAAAATGATCCGACCCTTGGCATTCATGATCGTATCCACGGCGGTTTCGAACTCCGGACCGATCCGTTCCGCCAGATCCAGTATCCCTTCGGCCTCAATCCTGAGGACTTCTCTTGCCTGTTGAATGACCATGATGCACTCAGTCTAAATTTAAAGATAGGTTCTTCAAGTTTTGCTTAGAAGAGAATGTATGTGACAATAGGATTCGTGTCAAGTTTCGTCTAACCGTATGCAAATCAGGTATGGGGAGGATATCTGGCGCCCCTTTCAATTGCTTTCTGCTTGTGGTATGTATGCCAAAACCGAGGACATGCATTTGCTCGGGAAGATCGAGGAAGGATAGGCCAATGACAGATATATTTATTAGGGGTGGGCCGGTGATGTACCCACTTCTATTGTGTTCCATCATCGCCCTGACCGTGGTGATCGAACGTTTCTTTTTTTGGATACGCGAAGACATGCGCCGGGATCAGTCCCTTGTGGAACGGGTCTTGGCGTTGTGTCAGGATGGAGACTGGCAAGGGGTTAAGTCTGCGGTTTCGGGATCAAAGGATTTTGTGATTTCAATCCTCGTCAGTGGGATCCTGCACCGGGAGTTTTCCATGACCAAGGCCATGGAATCTGCGGCAGCCGAAAAGGTGAAGGCCATGCGGCATTATATGCCGGTCCTGGATACCATGATCACGGTGGCACCGCTCCTGGGTATCTTCGGTACGGTGCTGGGCATCATCAGCTCTTTTGAGCTGTTGGGATCGAGCGGCATTCAGCATCCGGAAGCAGTGACGTCTGGAATTGCTCAGGCCCTGATTACAACGGCTGCGGGGCTCGGAATCGCCATTCTGGCGGTTTTGCCCTACAATTATTTTAATTCACGGGTGGAAAGGGCGGTACTCGATATTGAACGATATGCCACCAGTCTCGAAATCGTCTACGAGAAACTGTCTCAGAACCAGGGGGCGGACGGGGAGACCAAAAAATGAGGGTGAATATTGAACAGGGGCCCAAGTCCCGGATCGAGATGCTTCCGCTCATTGATATTGTTTTCCTGCTCCTGGTATTCTTTATTTATGCCATGCTTTCCATGGCCGTGCACCATTCATTGCCGGTTTTGCTGCCCACCTCTGAAACCGCCAAAATAGACAAACGCCTGGCATTGTCCATCACCGTGAAGGCCGACGGGTCCATTTATGTGGACAAAACGTATGTCCCTCTGGCGAACCTGGTAACGGTGCTCAGCGCGAAAAAGAAAGATGAACATTCCCCCGGCGTGCTCCTGTTTGCGGACCGATCATTGCCCTATCAATCGCTTTTTGAGGTACTGGACCAGATCAAAAAGGCCGGGATCAGCCGCATTTCCCTCCAGGCGGAGCGGGATGGAAAAGGACGGTGAAGCGCTTTTTGTTGGCCGCCGGTGTCGCTGTTCTGTTGCATGGGCTTTTCTGGGCTCTGGGGACTCGGTTTTTCCCCTATCACCCAATACACCCGGCAAAACCCCGTGTCGTCACCCTCACGCTATCGGCCTATCAAGCCCCTAAAGAGACCGTCAAGAAGGCAGGTGTGTCCCCTGTTTCGGCCTCACCCGAACCCGTAGACATGACCCCGCAACAAAAGGCGCTAAAGAAAAAGCTCGAGAAAAAGGTCCAAAGGGAAGAGAAGCAGCCGGCCAAAAACGTCGTGCCCCCGACCCCGGTTCCGCCAAAGGCCGAACCCGCGAAGCCACCGGTCAAGAATCCGGTAAAATCCACTCGGAAAACCGAGGTGGCTAAGAAAAGGCCTTTGCCCCGTCCAAAAAACCGGCCCGTGCCGTTGAAAAAGGAAACCCAAGAGAGAGAAAAAAAGGATGTCACCCAAATAGAATCTATTGATCTATCAGCGGAGAAGTTTAAAGGTGCGGTGAAAACCGACACCGTAAAGAACACCGTGCCCCCATTGACATCTGAGGCCACAGTGTCTCCCCGTGAGGCACCCACACAGAAAACGGATGCCGGTCTTTTTGAAGACATCCCGGCCGTGGACGATCCGTTATGGGGGGCGTACAAATCAACGGGACCGAAGCGTCCTGGAACAGCCTCTCCGGTGGTGAAAGAGGCCAAGCCGGATTATCAAAAAAACCCCGTTCCGGAATATCCCAGCCGTGCAAGAAGACGGGGGTATGAGGGCACGGTGACCCTGAAGGTGTTGGTGGATCGCAACGGCGGGGTGGCCGAGTTGGAGATTTATGAATCCAGCGGCTACAGAATACTGGATCGGGCCGCGCTCCGTGCCGTCAAGACTTGGCGCTTCATACCGGGCAGGAAAGGGAAGGAGAAAATTGACATGTGGGTCATGATCCCCGTGAGATTTGAATTGAATTGAGTCTAAGATGAAAACCGTAACACACCACACGATCCCTCAGGCCCGTCGGTTGATGGACTCGAAGCGCAGGACGGGGGCTCCATGCTGAACGTCGTTAATACCATCATCCCGATATTTGTGATTGTCCTGTTGGGGTGGTTTCTCCGTTACCGGGAATTCCTGCCCGAGCGACTGGTGGCGCCGCTCAATCAACTGGTCTATTACCTGGCCATCCCCGCCATGATCTTCAGGGGGGTTGCAAAGGCGCCTTTTGATGCTCATTTTGATCCCGTGCTCATTGCGAGCACGCTTTTTCCACTCGTCCTGGTCTTTCTGATTGCGTTGATTGTGGGGCGAATCCTCGGGATACGACGCGATCAGATGGGAACCTTTATCCACTGCTCCTTTCATGGAAACATCGGGTATATTGGACTTGCGGTTTGCTATTATCTTTTGGGTGAGGGTGGATTCACGAGGGCCAGTATTGTTGCCGCATTCCTGATGTTGCTCCAGAACATTATGGCGGTTTGTGCATTGCAGCTGTATGCACCCGGCAATGAAGGCCGGCGACGGTACGGCTTTTTTGCGAGGAAGGCCGTGCTCAACCCGGTGATCTTATCCGCACTGGGGGGCATTGGCTATTCTCTATTGCATCTTCCCCTGTATGATCCGGTGGACCGGGCCCTGAACATATTGAGTGGAATGGCGCTTCCCCTTGCACTGCTGGTCATCGGGGCCTCCCTTTCTTTCGGCCTCATCAGGGCATATATCAAATTGGTCATCGGAAGCGCAATACTGAAACTGCTTGTGTTGCCCGCACTCGGGCTTTTGATGTACCATGTGACGCAAATTTCGCCCCAACAGTTTCTTCCGGGGCTTGTGCTTCTCGCCGCACCCACCGCCACCGTTACCTATGTCATGGCCAGTGAAATGCACGGGTCGAGGGATCTGGCTTCTGCCGCGGTTTCCATGAACACCCTTCTTTCAGCGCTGACATTTATTCTGTGGCTGGAGCGATTTATCTGATGGTCGGTTACCGGCGAGATCATCGCTTTAGATGTTGATATTGTGGGCTGGGTTGTATATATTTAATTCGTTGGGAGAGAAATTAAGGCTGAGGAAAATTCGTGTGATTCACTTGCCGGACTATCATATTCATACGGCCCTCTGTAAACATGCCGTGGGGGATGCGGCTGAATATGAAAGGGAGGCCAATGGGCTGAGAATTCCTGAGATTTGTTTTACCGATCATGTGCCGAGTATGAACGGGTATGACCCTGAACACCGAATGGCACTCGAGGCCTTTTCCAGATACGAGGAAATGGTCCACACCCTCCAGCGAAGAAATGGTTTTCCACGAATCCTTTTTGGTATTGAGGCGGATTATTATGAGGGATGTGAGACGGTCCTGGCGAAATGGCTTTCCGCCCATTCTTTCGATTTGGTGCTGGGTTCGGTTCATTTTATCAATGGATGGGGATTTGATAACCCGGATGAGCGCCATGTTTGGGATTCGGTGGACGTGACAGGCACCTGGCAAACATATTTTGAAGCCGTATCAAAGCTCGCGGCATCCGGTCTGTTTGATGCGGTAGGGCATCTGGATTTGCCCAAGAAATTCGGTTATCGACCCCCGGAACGAGCGTTGAGGGAAATGATTCGTCCCACCCTAGATCGGATTGCGAGTGCCGGTATGGGTATTGAGATCAACACGGCCGGACTCCACTACTTTAGAATAAATGGACGGAGAAAGAGGCTCGTGCCTTTTTCGGAAGTAGTTCATCACCCTGTTGTTCGAGAATTTGTTTAAATTATGCTTTTTTTGCTTTAGACATCACAAATGGACCAGGAAGAATACGATAAAAAGTTCGTCAATTTGAGAATTTTAAAGAGTGTCCAGGAATACCTCAAGACAGAAGATGAGGAATCCGAGGCGGTGTATCCCATCAAGGTGCCCAATGATTTGTTTTATCAGTCATTGAAATTGCACGGGCCCGACAGCACAGACAAGCTCATCCATCACATTTTCAGAATGGGTCTTGAGGCGTGGAGCGAGGAGTTTTTTGACAATGCATTCGGTTCGCAGGAGAACCTGAAGCAATTTATCGAACTCGTCAAGAAACGAAACAAGGGGGAAGATCCCTGAGAAACCGTGGACCCACAACGCCGTGGTTAGACACCATCACCCCCATGACGCCGGATGGCATTTTCGCCGTGATCTGAAAGGCGTTGTGTTCGATTTTGACGGGACGTTGACCCGTCCCGGCACCCTTGATTTTCCCGCCATAAAGCAGGAACTCGGATGCCCCCGAGAAGAACCGATATTGGAATTCATTCAGCGCCATCCCGAGGAGGCGAGGGCCGCTCTTTTGAGTATGCTGGATGAACATGAGATGCGGGCCGCAGCTTTAGCCCGCCCGAACAGAGGTGCGGAAAAGTGCCTGCGAACACTGAAGCGCCACGGGGTTCGGTTCGGTATCCTGACTCGAAACTCTCTTCAATCCGTCAGTACGTCCCTAAGGGTATTTCGGCGAATCAATGCAGAAGATTTTGCGGCCATTGTGACACGTGAGGACTCCCTGCCCAAGCCTCATCCCGACGGGGTTTGGGCGGCTGCGCGGGCCATGGGGACACCGCCTGAGTGGTTGCTGGTGGTGGGTGATTATCGCTTCGATATCATTGCCGGAAAAAAAGCGGGGGCGAAGACGGCCCTCCTCACCAATGGAAAGGCATCCCCCATGGAAGCCGGAGATCCCTGTCCGGACTATGTGTGCGGGTCATTTGATGATGTTTTGGAGATTCTCTGCGCATAGCACCCCGCCCTATCCCCGGGCTTTTCTTTCGTCAACCAAAGACCATCCCGTCAAGCCTTTATCGCATTATTTGTCGGTCTGC
>JARRPY010000216.1:0-7536 GCA_037382425.1 Deltaproteobacteria bacterium | reverse complement strand
GGAAGGGGGAAGACGTAGACGCAGGACGACGGATCGGTTACTCTTTCCAGAGATCTACGTCGATCAGGCCCAGCTTAGCGGAATAGCGAATTAGATCCATATTGCTGTGAAGGCCGAGTTTATTCATAATGTTGGTCCGATGGTTTTCTACGGTCTTGGGGCTGATGAAAAGCCTTTTGGCAATCTCTTTTCTCGAGAGCCCTTCGGCCAAAAGACGCAACACCTCTTGCTCTCTCGGGCTCAATTTGCCGTACCCGGCGTCTGAGATTTTTTCATCTTTTGCCGGAGAGGCCATCAGCTTTTTTACCACCTGCTGAGACACGGAACTGTCCAAAAAATAGTCGCCCCTTAATACATATTCAAGACCCTTCATAATTCTTTCGGCAGCCGATTCCTTGACAATATATCCTGTAGCCCCGGCTTGGAATGCCTCGGCAATATAATTTATTTTTGAGTGCATGCTGACGATCAGGATACGACTGTCCGGCAAGAGGGAACTTATTTCCCGCGTCAGCTCAATGCCGTTCTGATCCGGCAGGGAGATGTCCATAAGAATCAGGTCCGGTCGGAGTTTTTTTACCATCCGGAAACCTTTTCGGCCGTTTCCCGCCTCCCCGATCACCTTCATCAATGATAAAGATCGATCTTTTTTTAGAGACCATTTTTCTCCCTTAATGGAATCACGACACGTATCTTCGTGCCTTCCATCAGACGCGACCGGATCCTCAAATCACCACTCAGCAGACTGACCCTCTCCTCCATACTTCCGAGTCCCATTCGTTTTTCACCGGATGCCTTGAGCAGACGCCCTTCTACGTCAAAACCTTTGCCGTCATCTTCAATGCGAAGGATAATATCGGGGTAAGATGCGACCAGCCGGATGATCACATTTTCGGCATCGGCATGTTTTTTGATGTTGTTGAGCGCTTCTTGAAACAGTCGATACAGGTTGATTTCAATATCCGAATTAACCTCTAAATCATCCATTCCCGCGGCCTGAAAATCAACCTTCACGTCTGTATTTTCAGAAAAATCTTCGCAGAGCTGAAAGACCGACTGGACAAGCCCGAGCTGATCCAGACCCGGGGGCCGCAAATCATATGCCAGTTGGCGCACAGCAGCGATCGTCCCTTGGACGGTTTGGGACAATTTGGCCACCCGCTGCCTGATCTCAGGAGAGACATCCGGATAGTCATCAAAAAGGGTTTCATAGCCAATCCTTAAAAGAGAAAGCTCTTGTCCCACGTGGTCGTGCAGATATCGCGAAATTCTCTGCCGCTCATTCTCCTGGGCCTTCAGTAGTTGCTGGCTGAGTGTATGAATACGCTCTTCAGCCAGCTTTCGTCTGGTAATATCCCTTCCAATCTGAATGAATCCTTCTGTATCGCCCCCCTCATTTTTTAGTGGAACGCAATATGTCTCCCAGTAAGTCTCACCTTTCATGCCTCTTATTTTGGGATGATACATCACGGCACTCTCGATTTCGCCGGTCTCAAGCGCCTTTAAAGTGGCGCAACCTTCGCAAGGGGTATTTGCTCCGATAAAAACCTCATAACACATCCTTCCCACGAGATCTTCCTGGGACATGCCATGAACCGAAACCGTTGTCTTGTTCCCCCAGATAATTCTCATGTCCTTATCGACATAGCGTATCCTGTCAAGAGAGGCGTCCAAAATGACACGCTTTTGTGCTTCGCTTGCCTGGAGGGCTTCCTCGGCCCGCTTTCGTCGGACGGCCTCGTTCTCCAATTCTCTCAGCCGCCGTTCCAGTTCGCCATAGGTCGGCTTACGTGCCATCAAGCCCATTCTCCTCATATTTTATTTGTTGACGGGCCTTTATCGGGAAACCACAGCGTCTGGCCTATGGAGGAAATTGCTATGCCCCTATGAATCCAGAGAAACGCACATGGTTTCCGGCTATATTTGGCTCCCGACAGGCAAACAAAGCCCATTGAGAGCGGGGAGCATACAGTTTGAAGTGAATTTTCATCAGAAAACCTGCTGGATAGAGGTTTCATGGCTGGCTAAGATCACTGCCTGCTCCACAACGTGTCGTGGTCGATAGCCTCTCTTTACATCGCACCTCAATAAAAGGTTTCGTGCGTAAAATTGCATCCAACCGGCCCAATTCATTCAACCCTTCAAATTAAATGGTCTCTTTTTGGGTGGCCATTTTTTTAATTCAGATATTGAATTTTACGGCCCCGACCCAGAATTCCGAGCAGGCGGGTTCTGCTTAAGGTCCCTATTTCCGTGGAAACCACCCAGTTCAAAAACCGCTTGACTTTTTAGAACAACAGGACTATTTTATGGCTAATTCATGAAGGCTCGCCTTTATGGGTGGGCTTTTTTCGTTCTGAAGGAAGGCATAGTTAATCAGTAGTGACATCCTGAAGTCGGAAAACATGAGAAATTATTTGAAAGGAGGATGTTACTATGGCGAATGGAACTGTAAAATGGTTCAGTGACCAAAAGGGTTTTGGCTTTATTGAGCAGGAAGATGGCCCGGATGTATTTGTTCATCATTCTGCAATCAATGCTGAAGGATTCAAGTCTCTACGTGAAGGCGAACGTGTTACATTTGATATAGAGCAGGGCAAGAAAGGTCCCGCAGCTCTCAATGTCAGTGTAGTTTAACTGTCCACTTCTCTGTGATGAAATAAGGGTATCTCATCGGCCGATGGGATGCCCTTATTTTATGGAAGAAATTCCTAACAGGCTGGGCAAAAAACGGCGTCCACCGCATCCCTTTACAGCTATTTTTGCTGCCACACCGGACTGCGTTTTTCAAAAAAAGCCTTAACCCCCTCTTTCGCATCATCTGTGGTGCATAATCTGGCAAACGCCTCATTCATAAAGGCGAACTGATCGTCGTAGCTCATATCTTCGGAATTATAAAACCCCGTCTTGGCAATGCTGACAGCGATGGGACTTTTTTGGGCGAGTTCTTCGACCCATTCAGAGGTCTTTATGTCAAGTTCGTCTCTTGGGACAATTTTGTTTATAAGCCCAAGAGACAACGCTTCTTCTGCCTTTATTAAATTACCGAACAGTAAGAGTTCCAGTGCTTTTTTTCTGCCCACACATCTTGACACAGGGATCACCGGGCCAATACAGTTGAGCCCCACATTGATTGCCGTGAGTCCCATACGCGAATCATCCGCAGCAATGACCAGATCCGATGCGGCAATCAGGCCCATGCCATTTGCCGCGGCAACGCCATGAAGTTGGGCAATAACCGGTTTTTTTAGCTTTGAAATGTTTAAAAGAGGTCGTTCCATTTTGCTTATCCATTCCTGATATTCCATAGGCGTTTGGCCTTCAAGCTCGCTCACGTCAATCCCGGCACAAAAGGCTTTACCCGACCCTTTCAAAAGAATGACCCTCACCGTGGGATCCGCATCTAAATCCAGAAGCGCCTGATTAAGCTCGACCGCCATCCGGGTGCTGAAGGTATTCAGATGTTCGGGACGATTCAACGTAATGGAGGCCGCATGATTGTCTTTTATTTCAACGATAACTTCTTCAAATCCCATTAGATTTCTCCTTTCGTTATTGATGATCATTTCTCACCTGGATTTCAAAAATTTTCCGATTCCACCGTCAGAACCGGTGAGGTTGTTTCACGACAAAAAAGGGAAAGTCCGTCAAATCCGCCCACCCCAGTCATAAAGAAAATACCGGCATTTCCAAAACATTTTAGTTACTTATGATGACTCGGAATCTCTTGATGGAATGAACGGCAGCAGGATCCTGAAGGTGGTGCCTTGTTCCGGGGTGCTTTCCACATCGATGGTCCCATTATGGGCCTCCACAATCCCCTTGACAATGGCAAGGCCCAGCCCCGTGCCGGTCACCTCCCGGGTCTTCTTGTGCTTCACCCTGTAGAACTTGTCAAATATCTTGGGAAGTTCATCAGGGGCAATCCCTACACCGGAATCCGTTACGGTAATTTCCGCGTATTCCCCTCTCCCTTTGGCGGTAATCATCACTTCTCCCCCATCCGGCGAGTAGTTGATGGCATTGGTCGCCAGATTGGTGAACATCTCCTCCATTCCCTTGGCATCCGCTTGTACCGGTTCCAGATCTTCGCAGGCATATCCGATCTTGACACCCGCCTTCTCAGCCCTGGGAGCCATCAGGGAGACCACAGAGGCGATGACCTCATGTAGATCCGTGGGCAACTGATGCTGGACATGCTGACCCGCTTCAATTTTGGCCATGTCCAAGAGATCGTTGATCAACTCTAAAAGCTGATCTATTTTTCGGCCGCCTCTTTCCATGAAATCGTGTTGCTTCTCGTTCAAGGGTCCGGCCAGGCCTTCCAGGATGACGCTGTTTTGCTGACGAATGGAGACCAGAGGGCTTCTCAGTTCATGGGCCACCATGTTGACAAAATCGGATTTCATCTCATCCAACTGTTTGAAGGGAGTAATGTTCTCCAAGACGGTTACCGTGCCGATGATCCCGTCATCCGGGGTCAGGGCCGCTGCCGAAATCGCCCGCAGGATATTCTTTCCCGCTTTGATTTCCTGGGAAATAAATTGATCCTTGGGAACTTGCTCCGACTGGATTTGCTTGAGGGTCTTAATGAGCGCATCGCTTTTCACCACCTCGGCAATGGGAAGCGGTCCTTCCAGTTTCTTAGGCATCTCCAGAAGGCGCATAAGGGCCGGATTGTGCAACACCACCTCCAAGTTGCGATTGGTCACCATGACGCCGTTGGCCATGCAGTTGATGATGGTCTTAAGCCGGCTCTTTTCGAGGTTGAGGTCATAGAGGTTCCGGATGTTTTCCTGCTCAAACTTCCGGGCCCGCTTGGCCAGTTGCGTGCTCTTGGCCGCCCGGTTGATGGTCAAGAGGAACTGATCGATCTGAAACGGTTTGGTGATGAAATCATAGGCGCCCTTTTTCATACATTCCACCGCCGTATCGATGGTCCCGTGTCCGGTGATGACAATCACCGGTATATCCGGATAAAGCCCGTTGACCCGATCAAGAACCTCCTCCCCGCTCATCCCCGGCATTTTCAAATCCAGCAGAACCATGTCGATGGGCTCCGCTGAAAGCATGTCCATGGCCTCCTGTCCGTTTTCAGCGAGCCTCACCGTGTAGCCCTTCCCGGTCAGCACCCGATGACATCCATCCCGGACCACCTTTTCATCATCCACCACCAAAATGGTTTCTTTGCCTTCCATTATTCATCCAATCCGATAAAAAGTGGTTCCTCAGAAGCCTGCTCCTCAAACCCCCTGGGAAGTTCAATCATAAATCGGGTCCCTCCTTCAGACGGGCATTCGACCCAGATACGACCCCCGTGCAGTTTAATGATTCTCTCCGTAATACTCAACCCCAGTCCGGTCCCCTTTCCCACCGGTTTCGTGGTAAAGAAGATATCGAATATCTTGTCCCGGAGGCGTTCCGGAATCCCCGGTCCGGTATCTGCCACACAAACGGTAAAGAGGTCCTTCTCATCATCATAACGGACGCTTATGGACAGTTTTCCATCTCCGTTCATGGCATCGGCGGCATTGATAAACAGATTGGTGAAGACCTGTTGAAGCTGCCCCAGATCCCCCGCCATCTGAGGCAAGTCGGGTTGATGGTCCTCTGACACCTCTATGCTGTGAAACGCAGACTGATTGACCAGGAGGTTCAGGCACTTGTGGATGAGATCGTCCACGTGGAATGACGAGACCTTTCCCACGGTTTGACGGCTGAACTCCAGCAACTCCGATACGATCTTCTTGCACCGGAGGGTTTGTTCGATCACCTCGTTGATGTCACTGAGGTTGTCGGGATCGTTCTTAAGATTTTCCTTCAGCAACTCGGAATAGATCAACACACCGGATAGGGGGTTGTTGATCTCGTGGGCCACCCCGGCCGCCATCCGCCCTACCGAGGCGATTTTTTCTGACTGGACCAGTTGCATATGGGCCTCTTCGAGATCTTTCCGCATCTGCAGGATCTCCCGCATGTCCGTAAATACCCCGACGCTCCCGATCTCCTTCCCGTTCACCTCGATAATGGATGCGGAGAGGGTCACCGGAATCTCCTCACCCGCCTTGGTGGTGATGGACATGCGGGTCGGATTCAGCTTTCCGAGAGGACCATGCTGGTCGCTCCGCATCTTTCTCATGTTTTCCTTGGCCACATCCATATCATAAAAACTGCTCAGATGGCCCCTCACGATGATGTCATCGGCAGAATACCCGGTCAGTTTTTCCATGCCTTCGTTGAATATGAGCACATTTCCCTTGGTGTCCACCACAACAATGCCGTCTACGGTACTCTCGATAACATTTTCAAGAAAGGTCTTGGAAGTCTGCACTTCGCGTTCCAGCTTGAGCCGATCCGTCACATCCCTGGAGGTCTCGAGTATCTGAGCCAGTTCCCCGTTTTCATCAAACATGGGGGATACCGTAATCACCTCAAAAACCTTGCCCCCATCTTCCGTGTCGATTTCATGAATCGTGCTGATGACCTCGTTCTTTTCTTTGACCACGTCGAGATAACAGGGCTTCCCCAGTTCCCCGCACGGCCGGTCCAGGCCATATCGGATCGCGTGACAATATTTCCCTAAGACGTCTTCCTGCTTGAGACCCCGGGCCTCCAAAAAGGTCTGGTTCACCATGTTAATGGTTTTGTCCTTATTCACCACCATGAGTTTATAGGGGAGGGAATCCAGGACCCGCTGGGTGTTCTCCCGCATCTTCTTGTGGTAGGCCAGAAGCCCTTCCAGCTCCCCGTCGCCGGCCTCTTTCAGCAAGGGAATCCACAGGATCCTGGCACTTCGGTGGTCCAGAAGAGAAACCCCTTTGGGCTTTGTCCTCAGAATTTCTTCCATGACGGCTTCTGACCCGGTGAGTTCGATGATCATGTTCAGGTCAGGCAGGTCGTACAGGTCCTGGTAAGTCGTGGTAACAAATAGGCCCAGTTCCCCGGCATAGCCGTAGCCGGGTCCGTCCACATCTCTCGCGGCCACCCCCAACACCTTAAAATCAAGCTTGTCGAAATGTCCGCGTTGGGTATTCTGAAGTAGATCGTAACAGGCCTGTCCACCGCCCACCACCCCGGCACGGAGTGGGGCAAAATCTCGTCCTGACGGAGAAAACGGAGAGCCCAATTTGATCTTATCGTGGGGTATTGGGTCCTTGGATGTCATCTGCCCCTCCGGCCCTTGTCCAAACGCCTCATCAGCTTTTTTTCCATCTCCCGGCTAATGGCCTGAAAGGCCGCCCCGGCCTTCACAGGGCCGGAGCTATTCCAGCCTTTTTCAAGCGCCTCCCCTTTCTTTTCCCTGAACTGTTCAATACTGTCCGCCATGCTTTCCCATAAAAACAGCTTCTGGAGCACATGGCGCTCCGGAGCAGTGAGGTCTTTATCGGTATCGAATGTCTGGCCGCTTTCGGTGGAGATAATCATGACATCACGATCACATCGGACGGGTGAGGGGTGCAGTGTTCGAATTGTTTGAAGTAAAGGGCAAACCGCTTAAATTGTGGCACTTGCATATGGAATCATTATGGCCAAACC
>JARRPY010000215.1:0-6509 GCA_037382425.1 Deltaproteobacteria bacterium | reverse complement strand
TCGGGTCAGGATGGTGGTTTGCGATTTGAATGTAGAAGAGGTGACCGATTACTTCGACCTATGGAGCAAAAGGGTAGATGACGTATTGATTCAGCCGGTCCATCACTGCGAAGGTGCCTTTTATACCGGCAGTGATCACAAGGTATTTGAGCTGGATGGAGAGAATCTGATTCGTCAATTGGATGGTCATCCATTGGCCCGTGGAATTTTTGTGAGACCTCTCTTGAAGAGTCTGCGAAAAAAAGGTGTCTTTCCGCAAAATCGCTGCTATGCCGGGATGCTGATGGTCAGGATCGATCCTTGGGGAAATGTGTACCCCTGTCTCGAACAACATGCCTGTGTCGGGTCCATACGAAACAATGATTTTGTTACCATTTGGAATTCCGCGTCTTTCAACGAAGTGCGAAGAGCGATTCTTGAAGATAATGCTTGTAATTGCTGGTACAACAACACAGCCATGATTGGCCATTCCGCCAAATGGCTGTATCGTACCACCGCTAAGGGTTTCTTGAATGGGATAAATCGAATTTTGTAGGCCAATCGTGGCAAATAATCCCCGACAGCTGATGGTCGAGATCTTCGATCAAGAAAGACAAGGGAGAAGAAGGGCCGATCCACTTTTTTGATTTGTGACATTTTAGGCGTTTGAAGTGGGGGCTTGATACTCTGTTTTGAAACGCCGCTTTGAACATGAGTTCGCGGCCCACGCCACGCCCTTGGGCACCAAACAAGCGGCAAATGGGCATATGCCAAAGAGGCGGACACTGTCCCTTGAGGCTCTGATAGGGCTGTTTTTCATTTGATTCTGAAGTGCGGTCCCAGAGAGCGCAATAACAGCGATGTAGTAGGCCTTCCAAAAGAGACCGTCAAGCCCTTGCTAAGGAAATGACATTACTTGTTAATTAATAAGGGTAAAATTATGCTTTAATCTTATTCCAGAAAGTACACGCCGTAGGGTGCAACTGTCCCTTCAAACGAGGTGTTGCGAATTCGGTCGATTCTCCCTTTATATTGCGGCAGCGGGATTCGCTCGCTGCTGACATTTATTACTGCGGTCATGTTTTTCCCTTCCTCGCTCCTCTCCATGATAAACAGCCGAAGGTTCGTACTCAGAATGTCCCGCTCGACGGAATGGTGAAATGCGGGAATCTCTTTTCGTACATTAAGAAGAAAAACCATGCTGTTGAGGACCTGGTATGGGATCGAGTCGGGAGTGGCGAGATCTTTGCTGAGTGTTTCATAGGAGAGTCTTTCCCGATTGATCATTCTCTTTTGACCGGTTTTTTCCACCCCTTCTGTGTAGTTTCTGGAGCCCAGAAGACAGTGGATGTAAATACCCGGTATCCCCTTGTCTACAAGCGCGATGGAACTGGCGGCCATGAACCGGCGGACATCCGTTTCCGTATCCGGATTCGAGGGATCATTAATGGCGTCATAATAGCTAATGTTCAGTTCATAGGGTGTGCCCGATCCGGCTGAGCCCCTGTAGGATATTTGTCCGCCACGGGCACGGATCGTTTCCAGGAGCGTCTCGAAACGATCTTGGGGTAGGATCTCTTTGGCACTTGTCAATCCGATACCGTCATGGGATGACAGAAAATTCATAAACAGCAGATCCTCTCGAATTCGAGCGGTTTCCTGTTGTAGAATGGATGTATCTTCGTGAATAAACCCATCGATTACGATGGGCGGCAGGGCGAAATGATAGGCCAGAGAGGCCTCGTGTCTCGCCTCCACATATGAAACATTTTCCTTATAGGGAAAGTTGACCTCGGCCACGAGAACGGCATAAGGGGCCACGTACTCGAGTATGGTTCGCAGCAGTTTCACGATCTCGTGTGTCTGCGGGAGGTTCACGCAACGGGTATCCAATTCCTTCCATACATAGCCGATGGCGTCCAGACGGATAAATTCAACTCCTTTGGACAGGTAATATATGAGTAAGTCGATGATTTCCAGCAACACCTCCGGGTGATGAAAATTGAGGTCGATCTGATCATGGCTGAAGGTGGTCCAGACATACTTGACGCCCATTTCGGTTTCAAACCGGGTTAGCAACGGATGGGTGCGGGGGCGGAAAACCTCCGATACATCAATCGGCTTGTCAAAGCTCAGGAAGTAGTGTTGATATCGTCTGTCTCCTTTCAGGAATCCCTGGAACCAAGTGGACCGGCTGGACACGTGGTTTAAAACCAGATCCACCATTAGACGATAGTCTTTTCCGATGGCCTGTATGTCATGCCAGTCCCCCAATCGAGGATCCACTTGACGGTAGTCCATCACCGAAAATCCGCCATCCGAACTGCTCTCAAAAAAAGGGAGTATATGCACGGTGCTGATGGCCGACTTCACATGCGCCTTTAAGAACCGGCGAAGCGTTCGAAGCGGCCTTTCGCCTTCCTTGAAAATGGAATCCGCATAGGTAATCAAAACGGCATCGTCTTCGCTGAGTACGATCCGGTCCTCATAGACTTTTCTCTTTTTGACGATCTCGGGATGGGTTTGATATTTCTCCACGGTCTGGGTGATGCGATTGAGAATTAGGCCCACATCCTTGTCCGGATAAAGAATATCGAGGATTTCTTCCATTTGTTGTTGAAACGTGCCTTGATCCGTCAAAACATCCTCCACAAAACTCGAATCAGAATCATTTCGAAGACGTCAGGGCAAAGATGCCAGAAGCGTGGCCGATGAAGTGTTTGGCTTGAAATCGATGGACATCATGATGCACAGGATAGTGATGATCAGGATGGAGTATACGACAAGCCGTTTGGACCACACTCGGGGGGGCGCTCCCCGATAGCCCGACCACGCCGTATATAGCCAGAAAAGGTTTACGGCACAAGCAACGATCAGATACCGATATCCGGTATACCCTTGAAAGGTAAACATCAGGGAGGCGCCAAAAAAAGCCAGCATAAAGGCGGTGATGGCTCGCTTTGTTTCTTGGAGTCCCTTCTTGATAGGGAGTACCGGGATACCTGCGGCCCGGTACTCCTTGTATCTGAAAACGGCGATGGCATAACAATGGGGCATTTGCCACAAGACGAACATAATCAAAAGGAGGACCGCTCCTGTGTCAAAACGGTTGGTGACCGCGCAATATCCGACCAGTGGCGGTGCGGTGCCCGCCAGGCTGCCGATCAGCGTGCTGTATATGGTGTTTGCTTTCAGGTACAAGCTGTACAGGCCCACATAGACGGTGAATCCGGCCAGCACCATGACCACACACAAAGGGTTGGTCATGACACATATCAGAGTGACACCCAAAATACCCAGGACCGTCGCGAAAAGAACGGCCCCTTCCGGAGACAGATGACCGGTGACGAGGGCGCGGTTTTGGGTGCGGGCCATTTTCTTATCCGTGTGTCGATCGATGGTGTTATTAAGGATACAACTCGAGGCTATGACGAGAGAGAGGCCCAGAAGGGTGGACCACAGAAGTGTCATATCAATGTCGCCTCTGGCGGCGAGCAAGAATCCACCCGTAGCGGCGATCAGGTTTCCCAGGATGATCCCCGGTTTGGTCACCATAAGATAGGCTTTTACCCTTTCAAACATGCTCACATCATACGGTAGTTCAGATTAAACATGATCCAGATACTCCCCCCCACAAATATAAACATGATGAGTACCGTGAATGCCAGCGCCAGCACGTTCCAGCGGACCGAGGAGAAGGCATCTAAGTTCAGAAAATAGTGGAGGTGCGTTAGCATCTGGATGACGGCTGCGGCCGACAGACCGAACAGAATCACTGAGTGCGGCAGGGTTCCGCTGGCCACCAGGGCAAAGGAAATAACGGTTAAAATGAGTGATAGAAAGAATCCGCTGGTGTAAGTCTTTAAATTTCCTCCGGCGGAGCCCCCGTCATCGATAGATGGCTGCGACATGTTTTACATCACCCCCATAAGATAGACAAAGGTGAAAATTCCGATCCAGATGATATCCAGGAAATGCCAGAACATGGAAAAACGCATCAGGCGGGATTGGACAGGGCGGGTGAGCCCCTTGGCCACAATCTGGCTGGCCATGACGGCCATCCAGATGAGGCCTGCGACCACGTGGGCACCGTGGGTGCCCACGAGGGTGAAAAACGCCGAAAGAAAAGCGCTTTTGTCCGGCCCATAGCCCTCCCGAATCATGCCGGCAAATTCGTTGATTTCCATGAAAATAAATCCCAATCCCAGAAAGAAGGTGATGACGAGCCAACCGAATACGCTTCTTCTCTTTTCCGCGTGCACAGCCAACATGAACAGGCCACAGGTGGTGCTGCTCAAGAGCAAAACAAGGGTTTCGATGAAGGTGTAGGTCAGATCGAAAAGATCTTTTCCGGTGGGGCCGCCGGCGTAGTTGCGCGCCAGTACCGCGTGGGTGGCGAAAATGACCGAAAACATCACTAGATCGGTCATAAGGTAGATCCAGAAACCGAAGACTTTGTTGTCCAGGGTGTCCCCGTGTTGGAATGCTTCGGGATATTCTTCGACTGGAATCGAAACGTCGGTGGTCATGATTCATTTCCCGGTTGAAGGGTTTAGGCTGTATTCCGCCGCGGCTGTTTCTTGGGCCAAAGCGACGGACAATCGTTGGAACCGCTCATTTTCCATTTCCGCTACCTGGGAGGCGGGCAGGGTGGTTTCTGTGTCGTCGTCACAGGCCCTTAAGATGACCGTCACCATGATCCCCAGGGCGCCGATTACCGCCATGTACCAGATATACCAGACCATAGAGAATCCGAAAATAAAGGTGAATGCGCCAATGAAAAATCCTTTTGCAGAGTTTTTAGGCATGGAAATATCATGATATTTTTCGGGTTTTTGAAAGGCCACACCCCGCTTCTTCATGTCCCAAAAAGCGTCGACATCCCTCACAACAGGGATAACCGCAAAGTTGTACGGGGCGGGTGGTGAATCGGTGGCCCATTCCAGGGTGCGGCCGTCCCACGGGTCACCGGTCAGATCGCGGTTGGCGTTTCGCTCACGAATACTCACGAAGAGTTGAATCATTTGACAGAGGATTCCCAAGGCAATTAAGGCGGTGCCTGCGGCTGCGATGATCAGATACGGTTGCCACGCTGGATTGTCATAATGCTGCATCCGGCGGGGCATGCCCATCATGCCCAGAATATAAAGCGGCATAAAGGCCATGTAAAAACCGATGAACCAGCACCAAAATGCCCGTTTCCCCCATTTTTCGTTCAGGGTGAACCCGATGGCTTTGGGGAACCAGTAGGCATAGCCTGCGAAGAACCCAAACAGGGTACCGGGGATGAGCATGTTGTGAAAATGGGCGATTAAAAAGAGGCTGTTGTGAAGGACGTAATCAGCAGGGGGAACGGACAATAACACCAGTACATGGGCGTGGTGAACCGGATGCGACCCCGATACAGAGTGAAAAGCCAGTTGAAAATCTTCACGCCCGTGGGAACGGCGATCATCATGGTGGAAATGCCGAATACAATATTCACATTGGGGCCGGCCCCCATAGTGAAAAAATGGTGCAGCCAGACGCAGAAGGACAGGACCATGATGGCCACGCTGGCCCACACCAGCGACGTATAGCCGAAGAGGCGTTTCCTGGAAAAAGTGGCGACCACTTCCGAAAAGACGCCGAAGGCCGGCAGAATGACGATATAGACTTCGGGGTGTCCCCAGATCCAGAAGAGGTTGGTGTACATCATCATGTTCCCGCCCAGAGCGTTGGTGAAAAAATGCATGCCTAGGTAGCGATCTAGGGTGATGAGCAGGAGTGCGACGGTCAACACCGGAAAGGCAAAAATCATGAGCACGTTGGTGACCAGTGTGGTCCACACGAACAAGGGCATGCGCATCAATGTCATTCCGGGGGCCCGCATTTTCAAAATGGTGACTAGGAAATTGATGCCACTCATGATGGACCCGGCGCCCGCAATCTGAAACCCCCATATCCAGTAATCCACCCCGGTGCCGGGGCTGTATGTCAGCTCGGTCAACGGCGCATACCCGGACCAGCCGGCCTTGGAGAACTCCCCCACCCCGAGAGAGGTCATGACCAGAAGGGCCCCTGCCGCCGTCAGATAGAAACTGACCGCGTTCATGAAAGGAAAAGCTACGTCTCGGGACCCGATCTGCTGAGGAACCACGATGTTCATCAATCCAGTGAGAAAGGGCATGGCCATGAAGACGATCATGATGGACCCGTGGGCGCCGAAAATCTGATTGAAATGATCGGGTGGAAGATATCCTTGGGATGTACCCATGGCTATGGCCTGCTGAGAGCGCATCATGATGGCATCGGAGAATCCCCTGAGCAACATAACTAGGGCCATGATGATATACATAATGCCGATCCGTTTGGGGTCCAGGCTGGTGAGCCATTCCTTCCAAAGGTAGGACCACTTCCGGAAATAGGTGATCAGCCCCAGGATAATCAGGCCCACCGACAGGGCGCCGATCACGGCCCCCATGGTGATGGGATAGCCAAAGGGTATGGCCTGAAGGCTCAACTTTCCGAACATGTTAGTTGCCCTCCCG
>JARRPY010000214.1:0-13317 GCA_037382425.1 Deltaproteobacteria bacterium | reverse complement strand
ATGAGGGGCTTAGTGTCTTCAAAACCGAAGTTAATCTGGGTTTCCCTGACAGTCGGATCTTTCGAGCCCGACATAAAGAGGTGAACGTGACTGTCCACAAGACATGGAAGCACTGTGTGACCGGATAAATCCCAGGAATGGACGTGTTGCCCATCTTTCTTATCTGCGGGTCTGATGCGGGAGAATCGACCGTCGATGATATCAAACATGCGGATTACGAGGGTCGGACCTCCGGTTCCGTCAATGATCCAGCCGGGCATGACGGATGATATTGAGAGACGCGATGAATGATCGGTATGACTCACCATGTTGCTCTGATTCTCCCGTGTTTTTAGGACTTCCGTATTCCTGCGGTGTTCGTCGGCCGCTTTATTATGTTTCATCATAATGAGGCCTTCTGGTCAAGGGTTAAACAAACGCCTTGGAAAGGGAAGGCGTTTGTGTTAATAGGGATTGCCTGGCTGTTGATCGTCAAAGAGATTTCTGAAGGAGACAAATGACTGAACACCAAAACAGGGATGTATTGGTTGCCGACGGCAAGGAGGTCGTCCTCATCGGAACCGCACATGTATCGAGGGAGAGTGCGGATCTGGTGGCGGATGTCATTGATGAGGAAAAACCGGATACGGTGTGCGTGGAACTCTGCGAATCCAGATACCAGGCCATGACCCAGAAGAAACGATGGGAGGACACGGACCTGATCAAGGTGATCAAGGAGAAAAAGGCCTTTCTCCTCTTGTCGAATCTCATGCTGGCGGCTTTCCAAAAGCGGATCGGTGACAAGCTGGGGATCAAACCGGGAGAGGAAATGCTGCGTGCGGTGCAACGGGCCGAAGCCGTAGACGCCGAGGTAGCCTTGTGTGACCGAGATATTCGCATCACTCTGTCTCGGGCCTGGCGCCTCATGGGCCTGTGGACCAAGGTCAAAATGCTCGTGCAGCTGGTGACCTCTGCCCTGAGCACGAGCTCCATAGAGGAAGCGGATATCGAGGAATTGAAGAAGCGGGATGTGCTAGAGAGCCTCCTCATCGAGATCGGCGAGATGCTCCCGGAACTGCGCCGGGTGCTGATCGATGAGCGGGATCAATATTTGGCGGAAAAGATTCGGCAAGCTCCAGGAAGAAAAGTGGTGGCCGTTGTGGGCGCCGGGCATGTGCCCGGGATTCAGAGGGAATGGAACACGCCGGTGGATCTTCAGTCGCTGGAGACCCTCCCACCCCCCAGCAAGCTTATTCCATTTCTCAAGTGGGGAATCCCTATTCTCGTGGCGGGATTGGTCGTTGCCGGTTTTTTCATGGCCGGGGCGGAAGCCGGGGTGGACATGATTAAATGGTGGGTTCTGCCCAACGCCCTTTTCGCGGGGATCGGTGCTGCAGTGGCGCTGGCCCATCCGCTGACCATTCTATCGGCCATTGTGGCTTCTCCCATTACCTCGTTGAATCCGATGATTGCTGCGGGATGGGTCGCGGGGCTTGTGCAGGCCTTCCTGGGTAAACCGAAGGTGAGGGATTTTGAACGCCTTCCGGAAGATATCGCGAGCGTGAAAGGGTTTTGGAAAAATAAAATTACGCGCATATTGATGATCGTGGTTTTCACCAATATGGGGAGTTCATTGGGGGCCTTTGTGGCCATCCCGTTGATGGCCTCGGTGTTTTCCTGATGAACGCGTTCAATCCGGGAGAAATCGCTTCGAGTAAATTCCGGAATTGCCAAGAAGGGGACCCTGATCCCCGGAAATTTCAATCCCCGATTTCGTAGAATCTTTTGTACCAGGAGAGAAAGTTCCGAATTCCTTCACGAAGCGGCATCTTGGGGGAAAATCCGAGTGCGGCTTTGGACGCCTCAATATCCGCAGTCGTCTCGGCCACATCACCGGGCTGCATGGGCATCAGTTGTTTTTGTGCCGTTATCCCCAGTTCCGCTTCGATCATGCCGATGAAGTCGAGCAGCCCGGTGGATTGCGAGTTGCCCAGGTTAAAAATCTCGTACGGCACGGGTCGTTCAATGGCCGCGACCGTGCCATCCACGATGTCGTCGATGTACGTAAAATCCCGCCGCATATTCCCATTGTTGTAAACGTGTATGGGCCGACCGTTCAACATGGCATCGGTAAAGAGGAAAAGGGCCATGTCCGGTCGTCCCCAGGGGCCGTAGACGGTAAAATACCTGAGCCCGGTGCAGGGGATCTGAAACAGATGGCTGTAGGCGTGGGCCATGAGCTCGTTGGCCTTTTTTGTGGCCGCATAGAGGGAGATGGGGGTGTCCACCCGGTCCTCCACCGCGTAGGGGGTTTTTTTGTTTTTGCCGTACACGGACGATGAAGAGGCGTATACAAGATTTTTGACGTTGTGTTCCCTGGCCATTTCCAGAATGTTCAGGAAGCCGGCCAAATTGGTTTGCTCATAAGAGAAAGGATCCTTCAGAGAGTGTCGGACACCGGCCTGGGCCGCCAGGTTGCAGATTCGATGGACGGGACGGGCGTTGAAAATGTCTTTCAGTGTCTTGAGGTCCTGAAGATCGGCCCGGTAGAATTTGAATGACGCATAGGGATTCAGGCGGTTGAGTCTGGCCTCTTTGAGACGGACATCGTAATAGGGATTGAGATTATCGATGCCCACCACCTGGTATCCCATGTCGAGGAGTCTTTTCGAGAGATGGAATCCGATAAATCCCGCCGCCCCTGTGACAAGAATGACCTCGTTTTCTGCCGTCATTTGGTTTGCCTCTTGAGGTGATTTTTGAGGAATGGTCTTGTCATACAAGCCACTCCTTTACCCTTAGCCCAATCCGACGATCTCAAGGCACAAAAAAAGTTGCCCCCGAATATAGATAATCCTTTTTTCAGGGGCAACCCTTTTGTTTAGAGATATGTTGACGGGGAAAGTCCCCGTCGGTTCATGCGGAAGCGGGGCGAATTACATCATACCGCCCATACCGCCCATACCGCCCATGCCGCCTCCAGGAGGCATCGCCGGCATATCAGACTTCTCTTCCGGTTTTTCGGCCACCATTGCCTCTGTGGTCAGAAGCAGGGAGGACACGGAAGCGGCGTTCTGAAGGGCAAACCGGGTGACCTTGGTGGGATCGATGATCCCCGCCTTGATGAGGTCTTCATACTCACCGGTCTCGGCATTGTAACCAAAGGCGCCTTTGCCTTCCTTGACCTTCTCCACGACCACGGAGCCTTCTGCACCGGCATTGTTCACGATCTGGCGAATGGGCTCTTCCAGAGCGCGCATGACCAGGCCGATACCGGTCTTGTCCTCGCCTTCTCCCTTGAGTTTGGCGATGGCGGGGAGGGCCCTGAGAAGGGCAACGCCGCCGCCGGGAACCACGCCTTCTTCAACCGCGGCCCGGGTGGCATTCAAGGCATCCTCAACCCTGGCCTTCTTCTCTTTCATTTCAATCTCGGTGGCGGCCCCCACGTTGATCACGGCCACGCCACCAATGAGCTTGGCCAGCCGTTCCTGCAGTTTCTCGCGATCATAGTCGGAGGTGGTCTCGTCGATCTGGGCGCGAATCTGCTTGACCCGGCCTTCCAGGTCGGCCCGTTTACCCCCACCGTCTACGATGGTGGTGTTATCCTTATCGATGCTCACGGTTTTGGCGGTACCCAGATCGTTCAGGGTAATATTTTCCAGTTTAAGACCCAGATCCTCAGAGATGACGTTTCCGCCGGTCAGGATGGCGATGTCCTGCAGCATGGCCTTCCTTCGGTCACCAAAACCAGGGGCCTTGACGGCGGCCACCTGGAGGGTTCCGCGCAGCTTATTCACCACCAGCGTGGCGAGGGCCTCGCCTTCCACATCTTCAGAGATGATGACGAGCGGCTTGCCCATCTTGGCGATCTGCTCCAGGATGGGAACCAAGTCTTTCATATTGCTGATCTTTTTCTCGTGAAGCAGGATGTAGGGTTCGCTCAAATCGGCGACCATTTTCTCTGCATCGGTCACAAAATAGGGAGAGAGATACCCCCGGTCGAACTGCATCCCTTCCACCACTTCGAGGCTGGTTTCCATGCTCTTGGCTTCTTCGACGGTGATCACGCCTTCCTTGCCCACTTTGTTCATGGCCTCGGCGATAATATTCCCGATGGTGGCGTCGTTATTGGCGGAGATGGTTCCGATCTGGGCAATTTCATCTTGATCCTTGGTCGGCTTGGAGAGTTTTTTCAGTTCCGCCACTGCCGCTTCAACGGCCTTATCAATACCGCGTTTGATGGCCATGGGGTTGACACCGGCCGCCACAAGCTTGGATCCTTCTCTGTATATGGACTGTGCGAGCACCGTGGCGGTGGTTGTTCCGTCGCCTGCCACATCAGATGTCTTGGAAGCGACCTCCTTGACCATCTGGGCACCCATGTTTTCAAATTTGTCTTCCAGTTCGATCTCTTTGGCAACGGTCACACCGTCTTTGGTAATATTCGGAGCACCGAAGGATTTGTCCAAAATGACGTTTCTCCCCTTCGGGCCGAGGGTGACCTTCACTGCATTGGCTAAGGTGTCAATCCCTCTCAGGATCGCTTCCCTGGCCTTAACATCATATTTGATCTCTTTTGCCATACTAAATTTCCTCCTTAAAGATTATAGTGTATTCGATTCGATCGTCGATATCTCAAGCGCGATTATTCCACTATGGCGATGATATCATCCTCTCGCATGATGAGGTGTTCCTCACCCTCGATATTGATCTCGGTACCTGCATATTTTCCGAAAAGGACACGATCCCCGGCTTTCACCTCTTCATCTTTTTTAATTGGAAAAAGAGAGGCCCTTCTTCGATCAGGAATGGAGAAGCGCCCTATATGCTTGTTTCGACCCCGCAGTGCTTAGGGAATCACATGCTGAAAGCACTTATGAAATGGATTGTTTCTCGGAAAGAGATTTCTTAAATCTCTAAGTAAAAAAACAACATAGCGCCTCAAAACCACCTAAAACACAAACAAAATAAGGTCGAGCGCTGAAATGTCAAGGGGAAGGGTAAAAAAAGATGAGACGTAACGTTTTAGGTGGTTGACATGGGGCGTGACGGTCTCTTTTTTAAAAGGCCGCTTACAACATGGGTTTGTGGCCCGCGTCATGCCCTTTCTAAGGAACTGGAACAACGTGTTTATCAAAAGTCCAGCCCTCAAAGCGGGTTTTCTTCGGTATTCAATCGCCAGGCAAGGGTCTTTCGAATGCCGTTTTTCAAATCCACCCGGGGGGTCCATCCCAGTGAGCGGCGGGCTTTCTCCACAATCAGGCAACTCCTGGTCAGGTCGCCCGGTCTGGCGACGGCTTTTTCGGGAGCGGCGAGGGACTCATTTCGCTGTCCGGTGAGGTCGGTGAAGACGTCGAATATGGTCGAATAGAGATCCAGCGTTCGTGTTTCCACACCGGTTCCGATGTTGAAAAAATCTCCCCCTCCCTTCTCTAGAGCGAGGAGATTGGCGGCGACGATATCCCCCACATAGCAGTAGTCTCGGATCATGCCCGCATCATTTTCAGGAAAATGATATACCGTGGATGGCTTGCCGTTTATGAGATTATTCATGAAGACGGCCACCACGCCCGCCTCCCCATGCGGGACCTGTCTCGGTCCATAAATGTTGGCGTAGCGAAGGGTGGTATAATCGAGGCCGTATTGGTGCCGGTAATACGCGAGATAATGCTCTGCACCGTATTTTGTAATGGCGTAGGGTGACAGGGGTCTCGGTCGGCACGCCTCTGAAGTGGGGTATTCGTCCGTCTCCCCATAGATGGCCCCGCCCGAAGAGATAAAGATGACCTTTTTGACGTGGGCTTCCACCGCCGCCTCCAGGAGATTGAGCACCCCCTTAATGTTCACATCTGCGTCGAATTGCGGGTCCTCTACAGAGGCGGGAACGCTCATCTGTGCGGCGTGGTGGTCGATAATATCGGGTTTTTCGCGTTCGATAAGGGATTTCACTTCAGGGGAGCGGATGTCCAGTTCATAAAATTGCGCGCTCGGGTTGACGTTGCTGCGCTTTCCGGTGTAAAGGTTATCCACCACCAGGACGTCATGACCCGCATCGATCAGGCCGTCTACCACATGGGACCCGATAAAACCAGCCCCGCCGGTGACCAATATTTTCATAGGGGTTCCTCGAATTTTAGGATTCATACAACGCCCACGCGCTTACGCCAACGCAAGACAGTTGGGGGAGGGTTTATTGGTCACGGACTCTAACAAAAAACCGCTTTGAGATCAAGGGACGCGCGATATTTTGTATTGAAAGTTCAGGAAGGCTGCTTGATAATTGGGCCCGAGTCCCTAAGCTCCGAATTTTGGCGGTGAAAGCCGATGGATGGCGGAAAAACGCATGAAAAGATTGAATGACCATGAGAGATAAATATCACAATATCCTCGATCAAATCGGTGGAACCCCGTTGGTTCCCGTCAGGACCTTGAACCCGAACAAGAACGTGGAGATCCTTGCGAAGCTGGAATACTTCAACCCCGGGGGGTCCATTAAGGATCGTGCGGCCCTTAATATGATCGAGGAAGCGGAAGAATCGGGAGAACTGACCCGGGACAAGGTTATTCTTGAGGCGACCAGCGGAAACACGGGAATCGGGCTCGCCATGGTAGCCACGGTAAAGGGATACCGCATTTTGCTGACCATGTCCGAGGCTGTGAGTGAGGAGCGGGTGAAGATCCTCAAGGCCCTGGGCGCGGAGATAGAATTCACACCGGCTCATCTCGGCACGGACGGCGCCATTGAAAAGAGTTACCAAATGCTTCGGGACAACCCTGAAACCTACTGGCTTGCAGACCAATTCAATAATGAGGCCAATTGGATGGCCCATTATCATGGGACAGCCATGGAAATCTGGGAGCAGACGGGCGGGAATCTAGATGTGGTGGTGGCGACCATGGGAACCACCGGGACCCTCATGGGGCTTTCCAGGCGATTTAAGGAATTGGATCCTCAAATTAAAGTGATCGGTGTGGAACCTTATCTGGGTCACAAGATCCAGGGCCTCAAGAACATGAAGGAGTCTTACCGACCGGAAATTTTCGAAAAGAACCGACCCCACCGGATCGTGAACATCGATGACGAAGAGGCATACGAGATGTCCCGGCGTCTGGCCAAGCAGGAGGGACTGTTTGTGGGGATGAGTTCGGGTGCAGCCATGGCCGTTGCGGTTCAGGTCGCGAGTGAGATGGATAAGGGAACCATCGTGGTGATTTTCCCGGATGGCGGAGAGCGGTACCTGAGCACCCCACTCTTTGTGGCCAAGAAGAAAACCGGCTTGAAAGTTTACAACACCCTGACCCGCAAAAAAGAGGAGTTTATCCCGATCCAAGAGAATAAGGTGAGCCTTTATTCCTGCGGACCTACGCTCTGCCAGTTCATCGATCTGGGACAGTGCAGGCGCATCCTGTTTGCGGATTTGGTCCGTCGCTACCTGGAATTTAAAGGGTACGCGGTGACCCAGATCATGAATCTGACCGATCTCGATGATCGTACGATTCAGGGCGCCAAGGCGGCGGGTCTATCGTTGAAGGCCTTTACCGATCAGTTCTACGATGCATTGATGGCGGATCTCGACGCGCTCCACATAAAACGGGCCACCGCATACCCCCGCCCGAGTGAGCACATCGATGAGATGATTCATGTGGCCGAGAAACTCATCGAAAAGGGATATGCGTATGAGAAGCTCCGGTCCATCTACTTTGATATTTCGCGGTTCAGAGATTATGGAAACCTTTCAGGAATCGATCTGGAAAAGATCCAGGTAGGGAAGACGGTTGATCTGGATCAATATGAAAAAGAGAATCCGCGCGATTTCACCCTATTGCCCTCATCATGAAAACGCCATTGCCATCAGTCAGGCCGCCACAGACAAACCGCTGGCTCACTTCTGGTTGCACAACGAACCGGTGACCGCGAATAACCAAACCGATGCGGGGAGTGATGCCCTAAACGACGAGAGAGAACGCTTGACCCTGAGATCGCTTCTGGATCAGGGCGTCACGGGAAGAGAGGTCCGTTACTGGATTCTGAGCAGACATTATCGCAAACGCATTTCCTTTTCCGTCAAAAAATTCTCGGCGTCGAGAAATACGATTCGCCACCTTGACAAATTCATCCAAAAGGTGCATTACGCAAAACCGGCGGCCAATGATCTGGAAGTCGATCAAGCGGTATATGCGCTGAAACATCAATTCACAGGGGCCATGGATGATGATTTCAATGTATCTCAAGCATTGGCCGCACTGTTTCGGTTTACCCGAAAAATGAATAAGAAGATGGACCATGGCGGTCTCTCCGGTGAGGATCGACAGAAGGCCCTGGATGCCTTGGAGCGGATTAATTCCGTATTGGGGATCATGACGTTGACGTTACCCGAGGGAGATGAGACAGTGGAACGACTGCTGGCGGAACGGGAGTCGGCCAGGGCCGAAAAGGATTGGCAGACGGCTGATCGCATCCGCGAGGAGCTGCAAGGCAGGGGCATCGAGATTACGGATACGAACAAGGGTCCTGTCTGGCGAAAAGAGTGACTTTGTATCGAAAATCGAATCCAGAAGTCAGAAGCCATAGGAACTTCTGCCTTATTCTGGCTCCTGTATTCTGTATTCTGAATTCCAGTTCGCACACATATTCATTGCAAAAACCAACGATCTCAAAGAATTGCCAGAAAAGAGGGATGCGAAACTTGAATCAGTTATTATTATTCACAAAAGTATTTCCCGACACCTGAAACCCGTAACCTGATACCTAAACAACATGCCCATATACGAATACGAGTGTAAGCACCTGGAAAAGTCGTGCCCGAACTGCAGCAGACCGTTCGAGGTGGTCCAGGAGATAAGGGATGCGCCGCTCGCCACGTGCCCAAAATGCGGACAGCCGGTCCGGAAGCTGATATCTTGGTGCCGCGCGGCAATCTTGGAGACGTCGGAGGAACATGTTCAGGTCAGCCAGAAGATTGCAGACTACGAGCGGCAGGGAATGTGGAGCCATGCAGCGGAACTGGCGGACACGCATTCGGAAAAGACCAAAGACAAAAAGATGAAGATGCGAGCCATTGATAATTATGAAAAGGCCGGCTACAGTGCCGACACGTTGGAAAAGCATTCAAAAACAAATAATATCTGAAGGAGGGATGGGTTCATGTTTTTTCGAGGTAAACGTGCGTGCGCTATTTCTTTCAAAACCGCGCTGATGCGCGTGTATTTTTTGATGTGTTTCATCAGCGCGTCCGTGTACGGCAATGTCAACGAGCGAAAGAAGAATCTTCCGGAACGGGCCATTTCCGTGTCCCCTGCGTTTACAGGAGTGGTGATTCCTCAGGGAGAGGATGTGAACATCGATTTGCTGGTCAAGAACGGCGGCAGAAGAGATGAAAACATCGATCTCGCCCTGACATCCGTTCCAAAGGGATGGAAGGCCCGGATCAAGACCTACGACTTCGGGGTGACCGGCATTCATGTCGGAAGCGATGACACAAAGACACTGACCCTCAGGGTGGAGACGGAGGACACGGTCTCTCCAGGGGACTACCCGCTGGATATTCGCGCCCATACCCAGGACAACAAACTGATATCCGAATCGCGGGTGGTGGTAACCGTAAAGAAAAAAGTGGTGGAAAAGAAGGCCGAAGGCGTCAATATCATCACCTCTTATCCGGTCCTGAAGGGGCCTACGGACGGCAAATTCGAGTTTTCCTTAGAGATTGAAAACGGATTGGACCAGGACAGCGTGTTTAGCCTGGGCGCCTCGGGACCTAAGAATTGGGACATCAGTTTCAAGCCGGCCTATGAAGACAAATATATTTCCAGCCTGAGATTGAAGGCCGGTCAGCGGCAGAGCGTTGCCGTGCAAGTGAAACCGAATCCGTGGTCAAAACCGGGATCTTATCCTGTGTCGGTGACCGTAGATTCCGCCAAAGCACAGGCTCAGGCCAATCTCACGGTGATTCTTACCGGGACGTACCAGTTGGATGCCGGCACGGCCAACGGACTCCTTTCTCTCAGTGCCGTCAGGGGGGAAAAAGCCCACCTCTCCTTTTATGTCCAGAATAACGGCTCCGCCGTCCTCAACAATGTCCGGTTCCTCTCTTTCCAGCCCGAAAACTGGAAAGTGGAGTTTGCGCCCAAATCCATCGACGTGCTTCAGCCGCAACAGCTGGAACAGGTGGAAATCACCATTACCCCGGCTGAGCAGGCCCTGGTGGGCGATTATTCCGTGGGGTTGCGAGTGGAATGCGGGAACCCGCCTAAAGTAGAAAAGACCATCGAACTCCGTGTGGGGGTGACCGCTTCGGCCGCTTGGGGATGGATCGGCATCGGCATTATCGTGCTGGTGATGGCCGGGTTGGTGTTCATGTTTATCCGCCTGGGGAGGCGTTAGGATTCATCATGGCCTCTGATACGATCATCGAGACAAGGGACCTGACCAAGACGTATGGGCCGTATCGGGCGGTAAACAGACTCAACATCACGGTTAAGCCGGGAGAGATCTTCGGCTTTTTGGGGCCCAACGGGGCCGGAAAGACCACCACGCTCCTCATGCTGCTGGGGTTGAGCCGACCCTCGAAGGGATCCGCAAGGGTATGCGGGCTGGATCCCTCGCGGCACCCTCTAAAGGTCAAGAGACGCGTGGGGTATCTTCCCGAGAACGTGGGATTCTACGGGGACATGACGGCCGTCGAGAGCCTTCACTATGTGGCCGCCCTGAACGGGATGGGAGGAGAAGACGCCGACACACGGATCGAAGAAGTGCTCCGGCTGGTGGGTTTAGAAAAAACGGACCGTAAGAAAACCGGTGCATTTTCGCGAGGGATGAAGCAACGCCTGGGTTTTGCGGAAGTCATCATTAAGGAACCCGAAATCCTCTTTTTGGATGAGCCCACGTTGGGGCTGGACCCGGAAGGTGCGATCCAACTCACCGATCTGGTGCAGTCCTTGAACCGGGATCGAAAAATTACCGTGCTGCTTTCTTCCCATAACCTGTACCAGGTTCAGAGGATTTCCCATCGGGTAGGGATCATGATCGATGGCAATTTGGTGGCGGATGGATCCATTGAATCCCTGGCAGAAGAGAAGTTCGGAGTGGGAGAAAGAGAATATACATTGGAAGAGATTTACATGAAATACTTCCAGGAGGTTTGATACGATGCAGGGCCTCTCCGCCGTATTCAGAAAAGAGCTGCAGGATCATTTCAGCAGCTTCAGGTTTGCCATCCTCTTTGCCCTTATTGCCATGGTCAGTTTTATCACCAGTTATATGGCGGCCATGCACATGAGAGAAAATCTCGAAGGACTCTCCTCGAACCAATTTCCCTTCCTCATGCTCTTCAGTACACCCGGGGCGCTTTTTTCGATGGTGCAATTCGTGGCCTTCTTCGGGCCGTTGATCGGTCTGGTGCTGGGATTCGATGCCATCAACCGGGAGCGGAGCCAAGGCACCCTCATCAAATTGGTATCACAGCCCATATACCGAGATGCCGTCATCAACGGGAAGTTTCTGGCCGGCGTCGCCACCATCTCCATCATGCTGGTGGCCATTGTATTGGTGATTTCCGGGTTCGGCCTGGCCATCGTGGGGATTGTTCCCAGTCTGGAAGAGATCTGGCGGCTGATTATTTATTTGGGGATCAGCATATTTTATGTGGCGTTCTGGCTGGGAATATCCATTCTCTTTTCCATCCTTTTGAGAAGCATTGCCACATCGGCCCTCACCACTGTCGCCCTGTGGATCTTTCTGTCCTTTTTTGTTTCCCTGGGGGCGGAGGCCCTTGCCAATTCAGTGGCTCCTGTGGATACCAAGAAGGATGTCCAACCCGAGGTCGTGCTCAAGAACGCAAGGGTGAAGGAGGTGGTTTCGCTCTTTTCCCCCATGGTCCTGTACAGTGATGCCACGGGTACCATTATTGATCCCATGCGCAAGACGACCCGGTCCCTTGTGCTCATGGGTCCCATGGAGCAGCTTCTGTCCACACGCTTTAAAAATCCGTTGCCGCTCAGTCAGAGCCTCTTGGTGGTTTTCCCCTATATTATGGTGCTCATTGGGATCACACTGTTTTGCTTTTTGATTTCCTATCTGGTGTTTATGTTGCAGGAGATCAGGACGTAGCAGGTGGCCGGGTGCAGAGGAGGTAGGGAGAAAATCTGGCATCAATCGCATCGGATTGAACCCATCGATACGCTTCCGAGAAGTCCTTCCACAGATGGGTGAGAACCGCTTCCAGGGTGGATTTCATTTCTATTGAAAGACCGTCGGCTTCAGCCATCACGTCCGCAACAAACAGCCCCTCGTAACCGATCATCTCAAAGGGTGGATCGGACTCGTTTCGCCTCAAATGAGTGAAGAAGCGTTTCATATCTTCGGAAGATAGGGGTTCAAAAAGAGGTGTGATATTCAGAAGCTTCCTGGCCCAAAGGGTAAAAAGGAGTTGCGGGAAGTTGGGGTCGAATGTCTTTATGGCCGTATGCAAGGGATATTTTGCCGTTAATTGTGCAAACAAGGCATCAACCGCCATCAGTCGATCAAGCACATGTTCGGCATTTTCGATATCGTGAGCATACTCAAACGCCCTGTACGCCTTTTCGCTACTCCCGGGTTGGTAAACACCGGGTTTCTCTTTTAAAAGACCCGTCAGGGTCCCGGACCAGGCGTCCGGCCAGAAATCGTGCGCTACCCCTTGTTTTTGAAACCAGCTGTTCTTCAGCCACCGTTGGGCTTTCCATTTGAGCTTGAGGGTCATGGTGAAGCCTGCACGGAAAAGATCCCGCAGGGGATTGTTCCTCAACAGTGCTTCGGCCACGGATATATCATTGCCCGCGATGTTTTCCAGTGCGACGTTCAGGTAGCCGCCTGCCTTGCGGCAGGTGTCTCTGAGGGTATCCATGTCAGCGGCCAAATGATTGTCTGCGGATAAGAGTTGGTTGCATAACCCGGCAAATTCGAGACGAATTCTATCCTGTCCATCCGGTGCGTCAATCAGGCCGAGGACCTGCGACAGGGTGTTCTGGCCCATGGCCGTGTGTAAGGGAATGAAGGGTGCGAGATCCAGTATATTTCCTTCATCGACAGACGAGGGCGATGCCGAGTGGGTATGACTTTTCAAGCCCTCGGGTTTGAGGGGAGCGTAGATGGACAGGGCCTCTTCATAGGGAAGGAAGCCGTGTTCCGCCAAGCGTACTGTTTTCGTCCGATACATCTCTTCCTCCATCTCTGCAGGGATGACGCCTGCAAGGCCGAGGAGAAGACTCTGGTATTTGAGCTGGTCCTCATCCGCCAATCCTTTCAATATCCCTTCTATTGCGGATTTGTGCTCCTTCTGCCGAACCCGGATGTAATGC
>JARRPY010000213.1:0-5515 GCA_037382425.1 Deltaproteobacteria bacterium | reverse complement strand
ATCATCATGACGTGCTTGGCCTTCATCCTCGTTGAGGCGGCCTCAATCTCTTTCATGCTGATGGCGTGGCTCAGGAACCCATCGGGGTCTTGGGATAGAGGGGGGCAGTCCACCGGAATGAGGTATCCCATCAGGGAGTCATTTGCCAATTTCGCCGTCTCACCATGTCCGATGTAATAGAATAGGACCGCACGGTTCGCCTTGTTTCCAATTTGGTTCACCAAATCGGTCAGAATGATCCTGAATTGCCGATACGTGGGATTCATGACCGATTTCACATTGAACCCCATCTTTTTTAATCCTTCGGCAACGTCCCTGGCATCTTTTGCGACGTCGGGGAGCTGTGGCCACAATTGATAGGTGCTCACCCCCACGACCACTGCCTGATAGTCATTATACAACCGAAGGCTCCGACCGTCTTTGGAGACTACCGTGACGCCCGTCGCCTGGCCAAACGAATAGGAGGGAATGAATAAAAAAACAATCATCGGCCAGACAAGGATAGTAAAGAAAAGAACCTTTTTCATTTTACGCCCCCTTTCCCACAATGAACACTTTAGGACATTTTATCAGGAGATGAGAATGATCTTCAACAATAATCCACCTCATTGCGTTGCCCCAAACCCGGAGAAATTCTCATGACGAGGCAAGAAGATGGTGGCACTAAGAGGTATTGTGACTCAGCTTTCACACACCTGAAAGTATCATGTAGGGGAAGTGTGTTTTTCTTAAGGCCTCAAGGCCCGGTGACCACCTCCACTTCTGATTCCGCATAACCCCTCTCGCCCGAAAGGCCCTGAGCCCTGAGTCGCTTCACCAGGATATCCGCCTTTCGCCACTCCTCTTTCAGATCGGGGGGAAAACGTAACGGTGTTTCCGCAGCCACAGCCCAGACCGTATCCCTCCCGTATGGCTTGGTCACCACCAGATCATAGGAACACCCGTCTTCCGGGAGGATAATGGGGGTTCCGGGTTCAGAGCGAGCCCCGCATTGGTTCTCTCGGGCAAGCCGACCCGTTTCATCTACCGGATATAGAAGGGTGGCATTCCCCTGGGGATCCAGGTCAAATAGATAGACCGTGGCGGATCGGTTGAGCCGCAACACAAACCGGATCCGCTCCCCGTCCGAATAGTAAGCCTTACCTTCACCCCGTGTGGTCGTAAGCTCCACCGTCAGTCCGTCCTTAGAGAGGGTGACATGCCCCTTGCCACCCGGTGTCGTGCCCGGCGGTGATGCGGTCGTGGGGCTTTCAGGCGGTTGGAGGAGTTCCGGAGGAAAGAGCTCGGAAGGGACCTCGACAGCCGCAGCCGTAACGACCTGTTGATTCTTCTTGGCGGCGACCACCTTCACTTGCACTTCCACTCGGTCCTTGTGGCGCCAGACTTTGCCTTTTATTTCGCCATCCGCGTTCATCAAATCCGCGGTGAGGCTGATGCCCTGGTCAGGAGGTGCATGTTGCGGGCGTATGGCGCGTGTGCCGCGTTTGCGCAGGGTGTTCACTGAAAGCCCCCTTAACGCCCTTTTCTGGTCCAACGGCACAAACATGCGGCTTTGGGCCATGGCCGGCTGGATCCATCCCGATAAATAAGCCCCCAATTCCGGGTTGCACTTTTTGCTCTTGACATTGAAGGCACCCACATAAACCGTCCATTGGGTCGGTGTGGTGGTGTTGCGCTCCAATTTTCGAACCAGATACCGGGCCCAAGACTCCCGATCCGGAACAAGGAGCGCTTGGTCTATCTCCTTCAGGGGTACCCGGGCCGAGGCCGAGGCCACGGCTTCCGGGCCTTCGGGTTTCAGTGACAGAATTTTTATGTGGATGTTCAGGTCGTTGCCTTCCTTCTGCCATGTGCCCTGAAGGATCATGGATTGCTGAGCATCCGCACCCGGAAGCATGACCCGTACGCTGCGGGCCTTCATGGCGTCCATGAGTTTTCCCCTGAGCAAGGGCGCCAGGGGCAGACTGAGACCGCTCGTTGCGTCATACAGGTCGTTGGGGCTGATCAGTACCGGTTTCCCTTTTAACCGACCCTGTTGGACCAGTGCGTCTGAAATTCCGAAGACCGCCTTATCCAGGTCCATGTCCCCCCAGGACCAGGACTCGGACACCGTGCCATTTTCCGGATTTCCTCCCATGGCCCCCATAGCGGCCGTTTGAGAAAAGACGTTCATGGGAGAGGAAAGCAAAAAGACGGAAATAACAGTGTAGAGGAAAAAGCTGAAGCCAGGAAATGGTTTACATATCCTTGACCAATATGTGGTGGAGTTTTTCATTCTCACCTCGCCTGGCTTGACGGGCATTTACAATCCCGAATAATAATATTCCTCTACCGGTTTGAATATGCATTATCAGAGGTTACGCCACACGTTCTGGGCCTGTTCCATACGACGATTATGGCGCGAGCAATCAATCGTAATACACATCGAGCTGGAAATACTCTTTATAAAAACTCTTGTCCCGGGTAATGATCGCTTCTGCCTTTACAAAAGAAAAGGACCCGATTAAAAAATCCGGAATAATTCTATCTTTTCCTTGACCCCCCCTTTTTAAGTATCCCTTCCACTCCATTCCCGCTTTCCACAGTATCTCTCTGGTGAAAGGTAGGACGTTGATACCCGTTTCATTCAGAAACACGTCAAGGGACGTCCGGGCATCAAATTGGGGACAGAGTTCGGTATAGACGATCGAACATATTGCCAGGCTACCGTTCTCGGATGCCTTTTTGAGCGTCTCTCTGGACCGGATTCCGTGAATCGGGTCCGGCAGGAGTACGTCCAACAATACACATGTATCCACTGAGTAGATCACCGATCACCCCTCATTTGCCTTATGAGCTTGTCCGTTGAAATACCTTTTCCAAGAAAACCGAAATATCGATCGAAAGGAGAATCCTTTTCTTTTCGTATGGTGGTTGTTACACCAGAGACCTCAAAAGAAATCCTGTCTCCCGGTCTGAGGGATAGACGTTCTCTAATCTCTTTTGGAATCACCACCTGCCATTTTCTGCTGACCTTCGCCTCGACCGCCATTTTTACGCCCTCCTCAGCCTGATCCTTTACGACTCTTCTCGTAAACCAGCCTAAAAAACTTTCGCTTACAAGTCAAGAGAGCATGCGCCCGTCTCCTGCCGGGGTGCCCTCGTTCTGGGCCTGCTCTTCTCGCCATTTCCTGAGCCGGGTAAACAGAAGGCGTTGCGGCTCATCCAACCCGTCCTCTTGGCCTTGCCGTCTTCTTCTTAAAAGACCGCATCATATTCCAAGAAAAGAACCCAGTAGGCCCGGCCATTGGTCTCAATAAATAAAAAAAGGTAAGAGTCAAGGGTACAATTGGCGGACCTATGGCTGGCTGAAGCATCTCTTAAGATCCTGGACATAAGGAGGGCAGTTGGGCCATAATCCGCTTATTAGTAAGAGGAAGCCGTGTTCAGCACCCATCCCCCTAAGGAGGAATAGATTCATGACCCATGCATCGGAACTGGCACTCACCAATCTCAGGGATCTCTCCACGCTTAAGTGGTATGTCATTCCCTTGTTGGCCTTGGTGTTCTATGTCTATGCCCGGGAAGTCAAGGCCGCGCGGTCCTCGGGCAACTGGGATGCCATCTATGCCGGGCTGACGCTGTTCGGCATGGATTTTGTCAACGAGACGTGGAACGGCTGGGTCCTGCACTTCACCCAGCGATCCGCCTTCTGGACCGTGCCCGGACAAACGGCCCTCAGGACCATGGTGGGATGGAACATTGAGATCATGTTCATGTTCGCCATCGCCGGGATCATCTACTATCACACCCTGTCAGAAGATCCGGCCGAGAGAATCCTAGGGGTCCCCAACCGGTGGTTCTGGGCCATCGCGTATTCGGCCTTTTGTGTGCTTGTGGAATGCGGGCTCAATGCGGGTGGGCTACTGGTCTGGGAATATCCCTGGTGGAACCGCAGCTTTGCCGGCATCTGGCTCATTTTCTTTTTGGGGTATTTTCATTTTTACGTGGCTACCATCATCGTCCTCTCGCTTAAGTCCCAAAAGGCGAGAATCGTCCTGATCGCCTGTCTTTATCTCGCCGCCATCATCGCCAACGGGGTGTGTCTGGGATATCTGGGATGGACATATTAGACCCCCTCTATCATATTGCTGTTCCTGAATCCGTACTGGTTTATGAGGCAAGTAAGAATGACATGGGAGGTGTTTTTTAACCCTCTGTAGGCGATGAACGACTATTTCATGACCCGGCTTCACATAACTCTGAAGATTAACCCCCCGCTCACCTTTTATGCTACTTGACGAACGGTCCTGAATCGTTATCTTTTACCAAAGTTGGATTTGGAGGTATCTGACATGGGAAACTGGTTTCGGACCACATTGCTTCTCGGGGTGATGACGGGGCTCATCGTCTTCATCGGCGGTCTTTTCGGTGGGCGTCAGGGCATGATATTTGCCTTTATACTGGCCATGGGCATGAACTTCTTCAGCTACTGGTATTCCGACAAGATTGTACTCAAGATGTACAAAGCCAGGGAGGTGGGCCCTCAGGAGCTTCCCGGACTGTACAACGCAATCAGGGAACTGGCCCAGAACGCGGGCCTTCCCATGCCCCGTGTCTATATCATTCCCGAATCGTCTCCCAATGCCTTTGCCACGGGCCGAAATCCCGAACATGCCGTGATTGCGGTAACGGAAGGGTTACTGAGCACCATGGACGATCATGAGGCCACGGGTGTGCTTGCGCACGAGATGTCCCACATCAAGAACCGGGATATCCTCATCGGGTCCATCGCCGCCACCATGGCGGGGGCCATCATGATCCTCTCCTCCATGGCGCGCTGGGGCGCCATCTTTGGAGCCGGTTCAGACGATGACGAGGGGGGCTTAGGCGGGATCGGGCTGATCATCATGTCCATCCTGGCGCCTCTGGCCGCCATGTTGATTCAGATGGCCATCTCCCGGTCGAGAGAGTACCTGGCCGATTCCACCGGGGCTAAGCTGACCGGCAAACCGGAATGGCTGGCCGAGGCCCTTGAAAAATTGGGCGCGGCGTCAAGGCAACTCCCCATGAAGGCGAACCCATCCACCGCCCACATGTTCATCGTGAATCCGCTCTCCGGAAAAAATCTGACGAATCTTTTCTCCACTCATCCGCCCCTCGAAGACCGTATCGCCCGTTTGAGAGGCACGCCCCCGGACGCTTCGCACCCCGTGCTCCCTGAGGAGGACCGGGGAAAGGCCGAGGCTGCCGCCATATGGAAACACCTTTCGGGCAAGTAGGAAAACAAACGAGTCGAGCATCCTATTTCTTCCACGGTACCGAGCCCACCCACCCATGATCCCTGGACTCAACCACATTCTATTTCCCGTTTTCAGTCCTCTGGGGCAGAGAATATGATTCCCTGGGGCTTTTGGGGTTATCTCTTGGTGAGTATCGAGGATGGAGAAAAAGAAAATAATAGACGGCAAACGGCAACACCACCTCGCACAGCTTGAAGAGCCCTTTGTGAGGGGCCAGCTGAAACACCTCGATG
>JARRPY010000212.1:0-5519 GCA_037382425.1 Deltaproteobacteria bacterium | reverse complement strand
AGGTGGTATTGTGCCGACCTAATGGAGAAAGCGGGGATAGAATCAGTGCATTGGCGCCCTACGTGGAGAAGATGGGTCCGGTGGATGGAAATCCGGCCACGTATGTGTGTGAAAAATTTGCCTGCAGGGCACCGATCACCGATGTGCAGCAATTGAAAGAAACCGTCAATACCGGACAGTGAGATTGGAGATGACGTCATACGCGTCTCCGATTCCCTCGGTATTCTCGACCTAAAATGACGCAGCACGACCATACCCTTGTGACGCCGGCTCCTGCCTGGGATCTCACCGATTTATATGAACATATTGGGGATGCCGGAATCCAACGGGATCTTCAGGCCGCCAAGGTTAGGGCCCTCGAATTCAGGGCGGCTTACAAAGTCACCTTCGACCCCGATCACATCAATTCCCGAGACATGCTTTCCGCCCTGAGGGCATACGAGGCCATCCATGAACTGGGCATGCGGCCCTACTTTTTTGCGGTCCTGTATGGGGCCGCCCAGACCGATGACCCGAGACGCATCTCCTTTCTGCAGAAGATCCGTGAGCAATGGCAATCCGTTTACCATGAGGTTCTCTTCTTTGAGTGCCGGGTCATGGGGCTTTCAGAACGTGTTTTAACAGCGCTTGTGGAACACGATGACCTGTCCCCATACAAATGGTTTTTAACTCGCCTGATGCGACAACGACCCTATCGACTCGGCGAATCCGGGGAGCGAATCTTAGACACCCAAACGTCCCCATTGAGAAATGCCTTGATAACGTTTTTCGACGAATTCCTTGGATCGCTTGTGTTCTCAGTTGAGCGCGGTCTGAAACGGGAGCGACTCCACATGGAAGAGGTGTCGGCCTTAAGACAGTCATCCGACCCTGAGATTCGGAGGCGTTCCGCTCATGCGTGTCTGGATGAATTGAGCCGCCACGGAGCGGTTTTCAGGCATATCCTAAATGCCGTGGTCATGGGCCATCTCAATGAGAGCCGGGAGCGGGGGTATCCATCGGTTCTGCACAAGAGTTTGCTTTCAAACGGGCTCGACGAGGGGATCATGGACACGGTAATGGCCGAGGTGGTCCGTCGGTATCCTCTGGTTCGAAAATATTGGGGCCTCAAGGCCAGTTCCTTTGGTTCTGAGACGTTGAATCAATGCGATCTCCTGGCACCCATGGGGAGTCGGGACGAGGATATCCCCTTTTCAAAGGCGAGACAATGGCTTCTGGAGTGTCTCGGAGAGATCCATCCCACATTTTTCGATTGTGCCCGGGAGATATTAAAAGCGGGCCGGGTGGATGCCCAGATGAGAAAAGGGAAGCGGATTGGGGCCTTTTGTGAATGTTTTGCCCCATCCCTGCCGCCTTATCTCTCTGTGAGCTATGGGGGATGCATCAGGGATATGATGACCCTCGCACATGAGGTGGGCCATGGGATCCATTATATCTTGGCCTCGGCCCAAAGCTACCTGAATTTCAGGCCGCCGCCCATCCTTGCGGAGACCGCATCCACTTTTCTGGAGATGGTCTTTTGTGATCACCTGATGGGAAGACAGACATTCCAAACACGGCATGCGGAAATTCTGGGGGTCTGTTTGGATGATATGGGCATATGTATTTTCAGACAACACGCCCTCACCTGTTTTGAACGCAGGCTATATGAAAAAAGTGCGGATCATATCTTGAGTGAATCGGAGATCAATGATCTCTGGTGGAGAGAAAATTATAGTCTGTTCGGCGAAGCCGTGAAAATGGCGCCTGAATACCGTTGGGGATGGACACAAATCCCGCACTTTATTCACCACCCGTTTTACTGTTATAGTTACGTCTTCGGCAACCTTTTGTCTTTATACCTGATGAGACGATATCATGAAGATAGGGACGATACGCTGGAGGTGATCATTCATATGTTTCGGGCAGGCGGTTCAAAAGACCCAATGGATCTTTTCTCTGAGTGTGGCATAGACCCAAAAGATGAAGCGTTTCATGAAGATGCCTTTGAATATTTAGGCGAGATCATTGATTCGTTTAAGACCGGAATGTTAAAGGATAAAAGCGCTGTTGATTCATTTTCTGCAGTAACCTGAAGAGTGTCGGATCGCCCCATCTGCTTTTTGAAAACTTTATCTCACGGCCTTGATAAAATAACTCCGAATGAGCTCGAAGTAATTTTCATGCGTGCGGATTTTCCACCACAGGTCCCCCTTTTGCTCAATTCGCCAGGGGGGCAGCATATGGTCTCCACGTCCTTGTAAGAGGGCCATCACGTTATCCCTGCCACGACCCGAAAAGGGGCCGTCTTCAGTGCCGCCCAGCCAGTGTTCCGCCTCTGTTATGGATTCCGACCACGAAAATGGATCTGAAAACAAAAACTGTGCGTCTTGCCTGTGTGCCACGCGGTTCATCTCCTGAAGGTGTATCAAGGGCCTTGGCACCTTATCAATCAGATTGAGAGAGGCAACGGAGGAAAATTGGGCCGATCTAAAAGGAAGGGCCTGAATATCTCCCACGATGAAATCGATGCGGTCCGACTCCCAGTGATCCGGTGCGTTAAAGGTCAGGGTTTTTTGAAGGCGCCCCTCCACAGGGACTTGAAACGTCAGGGTTCGGTTTTTCATTAATGCCCTGGCGCGCCGGATAAAGGCATGGGAGCGATCAATTCCGATGGCGAAATCACTCTTGTTTGCCATTTCAAAAGTGAATCGTCCCACCGCACAGCCGGCGTCCAGGGCCAACCCGATCGATGGATGGAATTTCCCTGCCCACGCTTCATACGCATGTCCCGCATCCGTATCGGACGCAAGATCCGCGTAGTGACTCCAGAGGTATGATGCGAGCAAAGCAGGATCCTCATAACGATTCTGGACTTTCGGATTCAAACCCGGTTCGGCAACAAGAGATGCCACGCCCTCTTCCACCGGGTATGTGGTGTTGCAATTGTTGCAAAAAAGATCTCCGGATATGATGTCGCCGGCGGTCTGTTTCACAATTCGGCATGCCAGGGCCATTTCATCCGGCAGGCAGGCCGGGCAGACGAGATAGTCAAGGAGTGCGTGTTTCATAGGAAAAACATAAAAAAAGGGGGGTTCTATCATGAACTCCCCCCATGTGCTAAGAATTCAGGCCTGTTTATGCCGGGGCGTGACATGCGGGCGCATGGCAAGCCGGTGCATGGCAAGCCGGTGCATGGCATGCAGGTGCATGACATGAGGGTGCATGACACGACGGTGCATGACAACTGGCGGCATAAGATTCTCTTTTTTCCACTTTCTTAATCTTTGTCATCTCGTCTCACCTCCTTTCTTCACTCGATCTCGAACAACTTGTGAGAAATAGTGAAAATACTAAAACGCCCATCAGGACCCTAGGGCTCGCGCAAAAATAACTTCACATTTCCCCATCTCAGCTTCAGGCCATATTCGGCCGGCGCTCAATCGTTGAAGTCCTCGAAATAGTTCACTATTCCTGTGGATTCCCTCAATCCCGACGACCAAATCTGACCCAAATCCGAGCGTTAATTCTGCGAATTTATTTTTGCGCGAGCCCTTAGACGGATTGAATCATTTTGTTTTCGGTTAAGGCCTGCAGGGCTTCCACACAGTTCGAGAAGAACGCCTCTTCACTAAGGCCTTCCCCGAACAAAGGATATAGTTTTCGGGAGATGTCTTCCAGTGTCTCATCTCCGTCACAATTCGTCAAGAAATCCTTTAAAAAAGGGTTGATTTCCATTACCTCCAGGGTGTCATCTTCCTGCATGAAGGTCAATACGGTCTGTTGAGGCGTGTAAGACGCATCAAACACCCCTTTCTTCAAATCAAAAATAATCACCGGTAGATCAAAGTCAAATGTTTCGATTCCAATTTGCCGTTTTTAACGGGTTTAAGGGTTCTCGGTTCTTTAAGATTCAAGTGAAGTGGGTTGTGTTGCATTGGATGCTCTGCTACGGAAATGGCGACGGTTTCGTATCGCAAAAGATCGGAGAAATGGCGCCGCTTGGGTGGTCCCATTTTTTCCATCAAATCGGTCACGAAGGGATTGAAATGGGCATAGATGTCCCGCGGCGTGAATTCCATGGATTCTTCTTTTTTGTGTTGCTTCAGCCACTCCATCCAATCCGAGAAGAGGGCGGAAACGGATAGGGCATACTCAATGGAAAGGATCAAAAAGGATCTGGGATACAGCCGTACCATGTAAGGGAAATAGGATGCGATGGCCCCCAGCTCTTGGAGGGGCACGCCGCGACACGGGAGATTATAGAAACTGCTGAAGAAAAATGGATGGGCATTGATCATGTTCTCATCCGTTTGGAGACGACGACCCTCATCAAATTCGAGACCCAACGCAAAATAGGTGTCTACGACCCGGACCAGGACATTTCCGTAACGGGTGTGCAAATCGGTACCGGGAAGGACCGTGGGCATCTGGATCAAAGGATTGTTATTTCCCACAATGCCGGCTCTCAGGGCCAGCGTCAGTGTTTGGTCGATGTCCTCCCGTTCTTCTTCAGGAAATCCCACGACGAAACTGAGTGTGGGGATGATTCCCTGATTCGCGGTTTCCACTACGCGTTCATAGAGGATGTCCGGATTAATCTGCTTCCTGATGAAAGAAAGGGTCTTTCTGGAACCCGAATCAATTCCATAACACATGGATTCGCATCCGGCTTCCCGCATCAGTTGAAGCAAAGGGGCGTCCACACTGTCCAACCTAGAAATGCAATACCAAGGGATGTGGTTGAGCCCCTTTTGAATGACGAGACGGCAGAACGCTTCCACGAATGACCTGTGTGCCGTAAACTGATCATAAGCGAGGAGAAAACACTCCGCACCGAAGCGGTCATGAAGGGTCTTCATCTCTGCTACGAGACGGTTTTCGGAAAATGTGCGGGTTTTCCGTCTCCACATGAGTGATTCGGAGCAGTATATACACCTATGGGGACAGCCGCGTCCGACTTCAAGAATGGCGATACTCCGGGGAAGTTCGCAAGCGTCCCGATACGCGCTGAATGGGGGCAATAAGGAATAGTCGGGGAAGGGGAGGGAGTCCAGATTTGAAATTAATTCACGCGGCTCATTTCGAATGATATGACGGCCTTGCCGCCAGGTAATTCCGGGGATGCCGGTCGGTTGCCGCATTTCATCACAAGCGGTCACCCATTCTTTAAAGGTGACTTCGCCTTCACCGCTGATGATGACGTCCACGGACGGAAACGTGTCCAGCGTTTCGGTGTCCAAAAAGGAGGCGTTATGTCCGCCGAGCACGATTTGGGCGGCCGGTTTCCTATCCTTTATCTGTTTGGAGATTTGAAGAATAGCCGGGTATGTGGTACACTGTGCGGAAAACCCGATGATGTCGGGGTCGTGCGCCAGGATGATGTCGGCGCAATCACCGTAAATATTCCGGCTCATCTTGAGGGTCCCCTGGCGGATGGCCAGGACCAGGTCGACCACGCGTACCTGGTGCGGGGTATCTTTCAGGGCCGTTGCCAGATTGATCAGCCCGAGCGGGGGCAGATTATACATGGAGGATAA
>JARRPY010000211.1:0-11070 GCA_037382425.1 Deltaproteobacteria bacterium | reverse complement strand
CGTGTGAGTGGGCCCCGGGGGTGATGGACAATGCCCTTGCATCGGCGATTTCGAGCCCACACCACGGCCCGCACGTCGATTTCAGGAGGAATGGATTTGCCAAGCGACAGGGGTACCCCGGGATCAGAGAGGGAGTTAAGAAGGGCCTCGTTTTTCTTGTGTTGATTCTGATGTTGTTGAGTGCGGATGTCATAACAGACACTTATTTTTTGAAGAAAACCTACGAGCGTTTGGATACACGCCTCGTCGATATGTTTAAACAAACCCTCCCGCGCGTCACACGGATCGTGGATCCCGTACAACAATTGCGGGTGGCAGTCAACCAACTTGAGAGAACCAATGCCCCCTCTTTTGCTGGGGAATCGGAGCAGGCGACCCTGAACCTCCTCCGGGATATATCTCGACGTATTCCCCCGACCTTAAATGTGCACATCTCACGCATGACCGTGGATCCGGAAAGCGTTCGGATGAGTGGAAAAACAGATACATTCAATTCCGTTGACAGTTTGAAAAGCGAGTTGGCGCCGTCCGCGTTTTTTTCTCAGATCACGATTAGTTCGGCCAATCTGGATAAAAAAGACAACCGGATAAAATTTGAACTCAGGCTCAAACGAAAACGGTAGGGATGTCGATGACGACCTTCACGTTTGGTAAGGTTAAAAAACAATGCCGAATGGAAACGGCGTGAATGATTTTTTTGTGGCTCGTTCAATAAAGCATTCATGAGACTTCAAAGAAGAGAAAGGTTTCTCGTGTCCATGGCCGTAAGTGCCATAGGGATTTTTTTGTTCATTGAGTTTTTGATCTTTCCTTTTCAGGACAGGCGGGAGGTGTTGATCCGGGGGATAGAGGCGAAAAAGACGGCACTGAAAGAGTTGTCTGGATTGCGTGCCAGGTACGTGGCCTATAAGGCCGGGGCCGAGGGGATCGAAGCACGAATCCGCAGGCGAGCAAAAGGCTTCGCCCTGTTTTCATTTCTCGAACAGGCCGCTGGCCGGTCCGGTGTCAAGGATCACATCAAGTACATGCGGCCTTCTGTTATGGAGGGGAGCGGACCCTTTACCGAATCCATGGTGGAGATGAAGTTGGACGACATCACCTTGCAGCAATTGGTGGCATATCTGTATGTTGTAGAGTCGCCCAAGGACGTGGTCGGGATCAAAAGGATGTCTATCAAGGATAGTGAGCGTGATCCAGGATATCTGAATGCCATCATTCAGGTGGTGACCTTTGTCCACAAGAACAAATAGATGGAATCGAAAGGGTGGACAGACGTCGTCCTGGTACCCATGGGTGTGAGTCACATGCGTCTTAAAAACAAGAAATGGATCGGATACGCGATCTACATCGTGTTGTTCACATGGCTCGTCCTCTATTATCGTTTCCCGACCGAATCCTTTGGAAACTATTTGAGGGCCAGAGTGAAAGAAGCAAGCCCTGATCTCGTCTTGTCCTACCAGAAATTGGTTCTATCCTTTCCGGTTGGGCTTGGGCTAAGACATGTGAATGTGCTTTTAAGGCAGAGCGGGGAGGCCCCTGTGTTCACCGCCGATCGGTTTTCTATTTCTCCTAAAATCGGTTCCCTTTTTGGGAAAACGCCTGAATTTCGGTTCAGGGGATATTCATATGGAGGGGTGATAAAGGGGCTGTTACAGCTCAAGGATATGGATATGTCGGGCCCGTTTGCGGCTATGCTTGATTTAAAGGGTATCCATATCGGAAGCCATGCGTGGCTCTCTAAAGTGATCCATCATGAGATCTCGGGGATATTGAGTGGGCGTCTTCGATACCGGAACAACAAAGGCGACTGGATAGAGGGGACCGGGGATTCAGATCTGAATATTTCTGCGGGCGAAATCGGTCTTCAGCAGCCGATGTTTGGATTACGGGCCATCAAATTTGATCGGATTTCCGTGGCGGCTGCGCTCGAAAAAAGAAGGATTCTTCTAAAGGAGGTCGTTTTCACCGGTCCTGCTTTAAAGGGTCACCTGGAAGGAGAGATTTTCCTGCGGCAAAATCCGAATTCGAGTGCACTGAACCTCAAGGGGACCCTTGAGCCCCTCGGCGGAGTCTTGGCCGGGCTAAAGGATGACTCGGGGGTTCTCAAGATGCTGCGGCAGGGCCTGAAGGGACTCAAACGAACATTTGTCGTTCGGGGGACCATTGCATTGCCTGTCTTTCGCTTTACTTAACCGTTATGACCCGGAAAACGTATCAGATCATATTTAACCTTCTCTTTATCTCGGCGGCGATCTACCTGGGGGTGGATATCTTTTATCGCGTGATGATCGGACATATGAACCAAGAGGTATTCGTGAGCACTTTGGCGTCCCCCCCTTCCATGACGGTGGATCAACCTTCTCCCAGGGAGGAGACGTTGACCGATTTTCAAATCATCACAAAAAGAAATCTCTTTGGTTCTTCACGCATCCCCAAAGGCGAGCCGTCGTCTGTCGACAGTGAGAGAAGGACCATTGAGATTGACTCTCTGGAACCCACCACGCTCAATATTGAACTCTTAGGGACGGTCACCGAACGCTATGGGGATGGCTGGGCGGTGATTGAGGACGGAGACCGCAAGAAGCAGGGGCTGTACCGGGTGGGGGATGCGGTAAAAAATGCCGAGATCGTGACCATTCTGCGGGGAAAAGTCGTGCTAAGACAGGGAGGTAAAGATCAAATTCTGGAGATGAAATCGTCTGAAGGCCCGGCGGAGATGGGACCCGCTAATTCGCCATCGCCGGGGTCCCGCGCCGGCGGTGAGGCCATCGCCGTGGGCCGATCGGATATTACGAACTCGCTCAAAAACATTAATAAGCTTTTGACCCAAGTGCGAATCCGACCCTACCTGCGTAACGGAAAGGCCGACGGATTTGTGCTCACCTACATCAGCAGTGATTCCATCTTTTCGAGGCTGGGGCTTCAACGGGGGGATATCATCAAACGACTGAATGGGGACCCGATTCGTACGCCCGAAGACGCCTTTTCTTTTTATAAGACCCTGGAGTCCGGATCGACCCTTTCCATGGACATCGTGAGAAACGGCAAAGAAAGAACCATCGATTACGAGATCCGTTGAGATATGTACAGAGACTTTTACGGTTTTAAAGAAAACCCATTCAATCTTACCCCTGACCCACGGTATCTCTTCCTGAGCCGATATCACCGGGAGGCCCTGGAACATCTCCTTTACGGGATTAATGAACGGAAAGGATTTATCGCCATCACCGGCGGAATCGGTACGGGCAAAACCACCCTTTGCAGGGCCCTGTTGGACCATTTGGATCCCAAGACAAAGAGCGCCTTAATCTTCAGTTCATTTATATCCGATGAAGAGATCCTAAAGACCATTAACCAGGAATTCGGTATTGAGATGGATTCCGATGCGTCCAGCAGAAAGGATTATGTGGATGCCCTCAACGCGTTTTTGCTGGAAAATTTCAGTAAGGGTGAAAACGCCCTGTTGTTGATCGATGAGGCGCAGAATCTCTCTCACACCGTCCTGGAACAAATTCGGATGCTCTCCAACCTGGAGACAGAGCGCGAGAAACTGCTCCAGGTGGTGCTCGTGGGACAGACTGAATTGAAAGGACTCCTGGAGAGATCGTCCTTACGACAACTTAATGAACGAATTACCGTCCGTTACAATCTGAAACCCTTGGATGAAGGGGATCTTCGCGGGTATGTGCAGCACAGGCTCACCGTTGCGGGGGGTAAAGGGGATGTCAGTTTTTCGACGGGTGCCTTGAAAACCATTTATGACTATTCCAAGGGCAATCCGAGACGGATCAATGCGGTGTGCGACCGGGCCCTACTCATCGCATTTACTGCCGAGAAACGAACGGTCTCCCGACGAATGATTAAAGAAGCCATCAGGGATTTGGCAGGGCGATCTGCCGAGAGCCGGTTCACCGGAAGGCGTATCAGATGGATCTGGGGCGCCGTAAGCCTCCTGGTTTTGACGATTTTTCTCGCCGGTTTTTTTGTGTGGCAGGCCGGCTACAGCCTAAACGACATCTTATCGAAGATAACATCGGAAAAGCCGCCTCCCCCACCGCCTTCCGCCGCGGTCATGAACACCAAGCCGGAGCATCCGGATGTGTCTTTATTCGTGGATGAGACCACGAGTCTGGCGACGCTGTTCCGTCTGTTTGAGAGGGAATTAGGCCCGTCATCCGTGCCCGATGTGGGGGGGAATCTGGGGCTGGTGACCTTTAATGTGTCTGCTGAATATTTTGTCCTGTTCAAGCGTCCATTCAGGGTCGTCGCCAAGCGGGTGTCTTCTGACCCTGATTCTGCCAGACACTATCTTTTGGTGACCAGAACAGCCAATGATGGGGCTGTCATTATGGATGGCGAGGGCCGTTTACACGAGGTGGACCGTGCATTTGTTCTCAAACACTGGGGAAAGACGGTCTCTTTTGTCTATGCCCACGATGAGGCTTTCCACACACTCACCAAGGGCATCAGGGGCCGGGAGGTCATTGGAATTCAACGGATATTGGAGAATGCGGGATACATGGTCACGCCAACCGGGCTTTACGACCAGGAAACCGCTCAAGCGGTCGCCCGTTTTCAGGACACATTCGGGTTGAACCCGGATGGGATCGTCGGCCCCCGGACCATGGCGCTTCTCTCCCAAATGGCAGGTCCAGGCGATGAGTTACATCCATGAGGCCCTGAAAAAGGCCCAAAAGGAGCGGGACGGCCAATTCAAGCCGTATGGTCGGCCTACTTCGTCCGGTCCGGGTCTCACCGGGCTTATCCCGAGACATTTGAGAGTCTGGATCCTGGCGGGAGGGCTCATCGTTTTGCTTGCTTTTGTGTCTCATTCATGGTTGGATTTCGAAGGGCATTCGGGGCCTACCCAAAAGCCGGCCAAGAAGGAACAGGTCTTCCTTCCGCCTCAACGCCTCGAACGCAAGGCTCCTGAGGCGTCTTTCGCTGAGCAGGGAAGACGGTATTACAGGGAGGGACGTTTTCAAGAGGCAAAGCGATGCTATGAGCGGGCGCTTAAAGCCGATCCCGGAAATGCCCTGGCGTTGAATAATTTAGGGGTCTTACAGATTCGGGGCCGTCACCTCGTTGCCGCCAAGAAGAACTTCGAAAAGGCCATACGCCTGAAGCCCGATTATGTCGATCCCTACTACAATATGGCATGCCTTCTGGCAATCGAAAATCAAGCACAAGAAAGCCTCAGATATCTCAAAAAGGCGGTTTCCCTATATCCATCTGTCAAGGCGTGGGCATGCGAAGATTCAGATTTAAGAAGTTTGCAGAATCTGCCGGAATTCAGAAAATTGGTCGGGATAAAACCGTGAGGACTGACGTTTTGAAAATCAACAGAGTGACCCACCCGAAGTTTTTCTTGTGTTTATGCTGGGTTTGTCTGCTGGTCATTGTGACCCTGACGTCGCCTGCCGACGGGGCCCGCGTTACAGGGGAGGAAGGGGTGACCCCGGCCGTGCCTGTTTCTGAGTCCTCCCAGAAGATGTCAGCCCGAGAAGCGCCCCCCGATGAAAAAAGGGAGGTCACTCAAGAGTCGAAATCATCTGGTGAGGCGAACAAAAATGAAGACCAGAAGGTGGGAGAAAAAGACGCCCGTGTCACCATCGACTTTGAGAATGTGGAAATTCCGGTGCTGGTTAAATTTATCAGCGAACTGACCGGGAAAAACTTTGTCATTGATAAGGCGGTGCGGGGAAAGGTGACCATCGTGTCGCCGACCAAGATTTCGGTGGATGAGGCCTATAAGGTGTTCGAATCCGTGCTGGAGGTGCATGGATACACGGCTGTTCCTGCTGGGAATATCATAAAAATCGTACCGGCGGCAGAGGCGAGATCAAAGAATGTGGAGACGCTCCTTAAGGAGGAGGCCACCGGTCCCGAGGACAAGGTCGTCACCCAGTTGATTCCCCTTCGCTACGCCAATCCCGACGAACTGAAAAAGCTTTTCGCCCCCATGATTTCAAAGAGTAGTGTCATGGTCGCCTATCCCCCCTCCCGTACCCTGATCATTACGGATGTGCTGTCGAACATCAAACGTATCCTCAAGATTACCGAGGCCATTGATGTGGAGGGCGTGGGCGAGGAGATCTCGGTGATCCCACTCAAATCGGCCACTGCTGCCGATTTGGCGAAATCCTTGAGCACGGTCTTCCAGAAACGCGCAAGGCGCGCGCAAGCCACCGGAGCGGATGAGACAGAGGTGAGGGTCGTTGCGGATGAACGAACCAATTCATTGATCGTCCTGGCGTCCGAAGAAGAGTCCCGGAAGATCAAAAGGCTTGTTTCACTCCTCGACAGGGAACCGCTAAAGGGGGAAGGAGACATCCGCGTCTATTACCTCAAGCACGCCAATGCGGAAAACCTCACCAAGGTGCTCGTATCCCTTCCTTCCAAAGAAACCGCCAAGACGCATCAGGGGAAGGCCCCGGTTATTTCCAAGGAGGCACACATCGTGGCCGACAAGGCGACCAATTCGCTGGTGATTACCGCTAACAAGGATGACTACAGGGTCCTGGAAGGCGTCATACAAAAACTGGATATCCCTCGCATGATGGTGTACATCGAGGCGTTGATCATGGAAGTAAATGTGACAAAGAACTTTGACCTGGGGGTTGAATGGGAGGGGTTGAAAACCTTTTCTTATGGGGGAAAGCAAGGCGGGGTTTTCGGCGGTTCCAGCGGCGGATCGGATTACAAGAACCTGTCCAATATTTTTTCGGATACGCCCACATTGCCCAGCGGATTTTCATTGGGCGTCATCGGAGAGGCCATAGAAATCGGCGGGATCAAATTTCCCAATCTTGCCGCCGTGCTGCATGCCTATCAGCAGGATCAGGATGTGCACATCTTGTCCACGCCTCAGATTTTGACCACCGACAACGAAGAAGCCGAAATTACCGTCGGTAAGAATGTCCCCTATGTGGTTCGCCAGGAGACGACCCAGGCGGAACTGGATTACAGCAGTTACGAATACAAAGACGTGGGGGTGACATTGAAAGTCACCCCGCAGATCAGCCAGAATCGATTGGTTCGGCTGGACATCTATCAGGAGGTCACGAGACTGATCGACACGGAAGGCCTTTCAAAGGGCCGCCCAACGACTTACAAACGTCTTGCCAAGACCACCGTTATCGTGGCCGATGCGAATACAGTGGTTATTGGGGGATTGATAGGAGACGATACGACCGATACGAACTACCGGGTCCCCTGTCTTGCCAATATCCCGGGGCTCGGGTGGCTGTTTCGATCGGAATACAAGAAGAGAGAAAAGACGAATCTCTTTGTATTTTTAACCCCGCACATTATTCAGAATCCATCGGAGAGCCGTAAAATTTACCAAGAAAAAAAGGATCAGATCGAGCGGATCAAGGAAGGCGTCATCAAAATGTATGGGGAAGAACGGATGCCCGCCACCAAATAGGCTTTAGGCCTGAACCGGGGTGGCCCGAAACGAAACAAACGCCCGGTCGTGAGCATCCACATGGAGCGGTTGCCCTGCACGAACAAGATGCTTGGATCGCCGGGTTCATGAATCCCAAATCCCTCTCTCGGAAGGTATCCTGATGAAATACCGGCTACTTGGCGAGATACTGGTGGAAACCACGTCCCTAAGCAGAGAAACCCTTGAGCAGGGGCTCAGCATACAGGCGGAAAAAGGGGGACGGATCGGCGAGATCCTCCTCGGCCGGCAGGCCATCACCGAAACAGAGCTTCTAAAGGCCCTTTCCATTCAGCTTCAAATCCCCTTGTCCTTGACCCTCCCCATAAATGATGTCGACACGGTTTTTGCGGAAAGGGTCCCGATTTACTTTTTAAAGAAATATCGAATGGTTCCGGTGATCACCCCCGGAGCGTCTATCATTGCCGTCAATGATCCCCTCCTTCTTCAGCCCGTGGATGATCTGAGACTGCTACTGAACTTGGACGGTGCCCCGGTGGTCCTCTCCCCCTATTCCGCTATCCTCACCGTCATCAACTTCGCTTATGATATGAGCGGGGCGTCTGCGGAACAGGTCATCGAGGATATGCACGGCGAGGAGACCAGCCGCATCCTTTCTCAAATCGAGGAGACGGCCGATCTGCTGGAGGATACCAGCGATGCCCCCATCATCAAGCTGGTGAATCTTATGCTCTCTCAGGCGGTCAAGGCCAGGGCCAGCGACATCCACATCGAGCCTTCCCAGCAAAGACTCAAGATTCGCTACCGTGTGGACGGCATTTTGTATGACATGCTCAGTCCGCCCAAACATATCCAGGCCGCGCTCACCTCCCGCGTCAAAATCATGGCCAAGATGAACATCGCAGAGAAACGCCTGCCCCAGGACGGACGAATTGAGATTCGAATCGCGGAGCGGAGTGTGGATATTCGGGTCTCCACCGTCCCCACGGCCCATGGGGAACGGGTGGTCATGCGGCTGCTGGATAAGACCAATGTGCTCTTGGAGGTGTCGGATCTGGGGATGCCGCAAACCATCCGCCAGGATTTTGAAGATCTCATCCATTCGCCGCACGGCATTTTTCTGGTGACAGGACCCACCGGAAGCGGTAAGACGACCACCCTCTATGCCGCCCTTTCAACCATCAACACGACGGACATTAACATTATCACCATAGAGGATCCCATCGAGTATCAGATCGAAGGAATCGGTCAGATTCAGGTCAATCCCAAGATCGATCTGACGTTTTCCAGAGGTCTGCGGTCCATTGTGAGGCAGGATCCGGATGTGATTCTTGTGGGGGAGATCAGAGATCTTGAAACGGCGGAAATTGCCATCCAGTCCGCCTTGACCGGACACCTGGTTTTTTCAACACTGCACACCAATGATTCCGCCAGCGCGGTGACGCGCCTCATTGATATGGGAATCGAACCCTTTTTGGTGACTTCCTCGGTAACGGCCATTCTGGCCCAACGCCTGGTTCGCGTCATCTGTTCCCACTGTAAGGAACCATATGAGCCCGATGAGGTGTCCTTAAAGAAAATTGGCATTACCCCCGATATGGCGGAAGGGAAACAGATCTTCAGGGGTCGGGGATGCCCGGAGTGCCTCCATACGGGATATCATGGAAGGACCGGCCTCTTTGAGTTGATGGTGCTGGACGAAGGTATCAAGGCACTCATACTGAAGACATCCGATGCCAATGCCATCAAGAAAAAGGCTATTGAGAACCTCATGATTACCCTGCGCCAGGACGGCGCTCACAAAGTGCTGAGCGGGATCACCACCATTGAGGAGGTTTTCCGTGTCACCTATCAATAGGATGCGAAAAGGGTGTGTTTCAAATAGGTAAAGCCCATGCGAAGAAGGGCCACGTCATCTCTTAAGACGCTTTCAAGTGTTTCTTTCCCAATCTGGAACATCTCAACAAATCGAATGGTGCCGACGAGATCTCTGAACATGTCGGTGTTATAGCAGGCGACCATTATTTTTTGCTGTTGTCTCTGGTTAAGCGGTTTGCCCCTATCCCGTTCGGGATGGAAGAGGATGGTGAGCATTTGGTCGTTCATTTCGATGTACGGCAGGAGGCCTTGGCTTCTTGTCCACTCCTCCACCTGTTGTGCGTGTTTCTCGTTCACGCCGCTACACCCCGGCGTTTCCAAAAGATAAAAGAATTCCTTCGGGACTGGATCGGAATCCGCCTGGATGGTGGAAGATCTCCCCAGGGGATAGAGGCGGCAGGCCATGGGTCGATCTTCATAGATTCTACAACCATCCGTGCCTACGAAGGGGCATGTTGTGTCCTTACTACTCATCTTAAGGGAGAGAATGGGGAAACCCGTATGGGGATCCGGTCTATAAACAACATATTTTTCCAGAAAGGCATCGGAATGCATGTGGAGCGCGTGCTTCATACGGATCATGCCGTACGGGGTCAGCGGCAAGTGTTTATTTCTGCAACAGGTATTAAAGCAGTCTAATCCCGGATGGCACGAAAAGGAGAATGTGTCATCTCGGCTCAATCGCGTACAGTCCGAAGGGGGAGAATCCAAGATCACGTACCGCTCCTTTATGATGATTCAATGATGTGCCGGTTTCCCCCCTCATCGAGGGAGTTTCACCACAAAAGTGGTTCCTTTCCCGGGCATACTTTCCGCCCAAATGTCGCCTTCGTGGGCCCGCACCACTCGATAGGAGATGGCAAGCCCCAAACCCGATCCCCTGTCCCGTGTGGTATAAAAGGGTTCAAATATGCGAAGCAAATCCTCTTCGGCGATACCCGACCCTTCGTCGGTTACGCGAACGGCGATGTCGTTGGTCCATTTTTCGGTGGTAATGTGAATGGTTCCGCCATCATCCATGGCCTCGATGCCATTGACGAGGATATTGATGAAGACCTGTTTCAGTTTGTCGGGATCACAGTTGATTTCGTCCAATACCGGCGAGAAGTCGAGATGGAAGGTGTATTTGTCCGTGGGATAAATCCCTTTCACAATCTTTATCACATCCTGAATAACAGAGTGAATATCTGTGGGACGCCTCACCAGGTTATATACTTTGGTGAAATCCCCCAGGTTGACCACCAACTTCTCCAGCCGGCCGACTTCATCCAGTATCATATCCAATTTCTGCACGGTCTTTTCGTCCGATAAGGTGCTCCGTATCTGGTTAGAGAACCCGCCGATAATCATCAACGGGTTCTTGAGTTCATGGGCCACATGTGCCACGGTCTGTCCTACCGCGGCCAACCGTTCGGATTGCAACAGTTTTTTCTCCAGTTGCTTCTGTTGAGAAACGTCCCTGATGATGGCGGTGAACGTGACCTCTTTTTCCAATTCGTGATATGAGAGGCCCAACTGGATGGGAAATTCCTCACCCCCCTTTTTTAAGGCGGTGAGAAACAGCGTCTGCCCCATGGCTTTCAGTGTTCTGGCTTTCAGGAACGAACTGACGAATTGATAATGATCGCCGTACTGTGGCGGTATGATGATGTTGAGGTCTCTGTTTAGTATTTCGTTTCTCTTGTAGCCGAAAATTCGCTCGGCCGCGTTGTTGAACAGGACAATCTTATGATCACTGTTGATGCTGATGATGGCATCTGTGGCCGTATCAAGTATGGTGCGGA
>JARRPY010000210.1:0-5604 GCA_037382425.1 Deltaproteobacteria bacterium | reverse complement strand
CCCGTATTTTTGAGGGTGTGATCGTCCCGCATGTAGTTGGCCTGGGAACCGTTTCGGGCGATGACCTCGAATCCTTCCGGATCATAGGCATCCAACTCGATGTCAGGGGCCTGATCCGCACCGGTCTCCCGGCAGAGGTCGATGTGTCTTTCCAGCTTATCGATGGAGAAACTGATCAGTACCTTGAGGAAGCCGAAAGAATGCCGCATCTGATGAAATCCGTACTTTTTCATGAGGGCGAAACCCGCCACCGCCTCTTCCTCGGCTTTCTTATTGGGATGCTCCTGGCTGGTGGTGCAGGCGGTTTGAATGGACGGGATGTCCAGCCGTTTGTTGAGTTTTTCCTGTAGCAGGTTGGCGATGTTGTGGGACACCAACCCCAGATCCACGGCATAGTTCTTCTGGATATTGGCAATGGAGGGGAGCCCCGCATGTACCACGGTGATGCCCGGATTGATCAACTGGGCCAGGGTGAGGCCGAACAATCCTTCCGCGTGGGTGAGGGTCAAGAGCCCCGACATGGAATAGGGCGCCGAAAGGCCCGCCATGGGCATGGTGGAAACATAGATGGGAATCCCCTTTTGGACGCACGAGAAGAAGGGGGGCATCATGCTTTCGATGATGTTGAGCGGGCTGTTGATGATGGAAAACTGGACGGTGAGATTCCCTCTGCTCTGATGGACTTCCTCCGCCCGTGCGATCCCCTCATCGGTCACCGCCGCCACATAGATGGGTTTGTGGCAGTGTTCGATGATGGTGTCGATCACCTTGACCTCCTCACCCTTCAAGAGCACGCCCCGGGCCATGAATTGGACCACGTCGGCCGCGTTGACCGTCTTGGCGATCCGGATGAGATGATCAAATGTCGGGGGGATCAACTCCCCGGTGTCGTCATCGTACACAAACGGCGCAGTCCCGCCCACACCAAAGGCATTTTCGGGAATCCAGTACTGGTCCCTCTTGGGCGTGGTGCCCAGGGCCTGCTCCACCAATGGCCGCAGGACGTGAATATGACCGGTGGATTCGTCAAACGCGGCCAGGCCCGTTTCTTCAAAAACCTGTCTCACCTCAGGGGATACGCACTTGACGCCCACTTCCTCCAAGACCCTGAGGGCGTCGTCGTGAATTTTCTCCAGGAGTTCACTCTGCTCTAATTGCATATTAATTACCTCAAATGGTGATGCGCATGCCGTCATGGCTGAAGCGCATGTGGTTCAATGGTTTTTCAATTTCCCGATACTCATCATAGCCCCGGTTCCAATATTCCTCCAGATGGACAAAAAGGACCTCTCTTGCGCCGATTCTCCGGGCGAGGGCGACGGTGTCATCGAAGGTGTATAGGGTGGTCCGGGAGATGTGGTCCTTGGGATAGACAAATCCGTGCTTGAGCCCCTCCTCGAATATGCCCGGCTGAATGACCAATAGATCGGCTTTTGTGACTTCCTCCCGTTCTTCCGGAAAGGGTTTGATGTCACACGGTGCATACACCATGCGCTTGCCGTCTTTTTCAAACACATGAACAAATGACACCTGGGATCCCCGGTCCACGGGTATGGCGGTGAGAAGGGTCTCCCCTATCTGAATCTGCCCATCAAATGAGACCGTCTCCACGAATCCCTGTCGCTCATAGAAATCGATGAGCGGTCCGTATATGGAACGAATGTCCGTTATCCTCTCCCGGAGTAACCGGGGGAGGATGAGTCGAATCCGTTTTTCCTCATACGCCCGCCACGATCGAAAATCGAGGGCGATCTGTTCCACCACGCGAAACCCCTCGGTGTGGTCGGGATCCAGGTGCGTGAACACCAGGGCATCCACCTGTTCGATCCGCTCCCGGTTGAGCTGAAGGGCGATCTCCGCGGGCGTGTCGATGAGGAGGTTTTCGTCGGTCAAAAACGCAGAAGGGCCGGTCCTTTCATAGGGCCGGCCCCTGGATCTCGCCTCCTCGCAGACCCGGCACCGGCAGAGCGGCTTGGGGATCCCCATGCATCCCCCTGAGCCGAGAATGGTCAATTCCACGACTCAAAACCCCTTCGCGTTTATTGGTCCCCGGGGCAAAAGGCCGTCAGCTCCATGGAAACGGGCTATGGGATACGGGATGGAGTTCCCCCTTCTCATACCGGTCGAACCTGAACGGTTTGAGGAGGGCCTGTTCGTCACCCAGGACCTCCTGCGCCACCAGTTTGCCCACACCGATCATCTTGTACCCATGATTGGAATCCAGGATCATGTAGCAGTTCTGTTTCATGACATCGAAGATGGGAAAACTGTCGGGCGTAAAACAGCCCAATCCGCCGGAGGGTTCGTTCTTATAAAGCTGATATTTGTCCTCATAGCGCTTCTGGCAATGGGCCAGCGCAGAGGTCCACATGTGCACAAACTCGGGAGTCACCGTGTAATCGGGGGAATCGATGCCGTAGGGATCGACCTTGACATCCCCTTCCACGATATAGGGGGCGGCCCCTCCCTGAACCCCGCCGAAGCCGAAGTCGGGCTTGTAATAAATGCCCCACATCTCGTCCGTGATGAGCGAGCCGTCCTCGCTGGAATACAGCGGGGCCTCTGAATCCACGTGGATCACCGGGGGCATGTTCCCCTGGTTATCCATGGCATACTCGGGTTCCACCCCTAAAACCCCTTCCACCAGACACCAGTAGGTCCACATTTGATTCCCCGAGTGGATCTGCCCGTCCGGGCCTTTGATGTCGATCTCGTTGGGGAGTTCCAGCATATCCCAGAAGGTCTTGGCCCATGGGCCGGGGGCGGCAACGAGCCAGTCGCACTGGATGTCGCCTTTCTCCGTTTCAACAGCGGTTACCGACTCTTTATCTGTCTTGAGGCCGGTGACCGCCACGCCGCTCAGGATGCGGACCCCCTCGGCTTCGGCCTTGTCCGCCAGCCGGTAAAGGGAGCGCATCTGATTGGCATAGCCGCCCTTTTTCTCGTGCAGGACGGAGGTGATCTGTTTGGCCTGCCAGTCATGGAAGATATTCTCCCGCATGTAGGTCATACACTCCTTCTCTCCCTCTATGAACACGGATTCATATCCGATATCTTTCTGCTGGTGATAGATGACGGACACGTCCTCATGCATGGATTCAGGAGAGATCTGCATATACCCGACCGGATGATAGCCGTATTTCTCTCCGTCTTCCTCCCATACGGCCACGCTGTGGGCCATGAGTTCCCGCATGGCGGGTTGAAAATAGTTGTTGCGGATCACCCCACAGGCGATACCGGAGGCCCCGGCGCCGATGGATGTCTTGTCAATGACCAGGATATCTTTGCCCGAGCCGGATCCCTTTTCTTTGAGTGCCTTGGCCAGGTGCCAGGCCGTGCTGAGACCGTGGATGCCGGCCCCGATGATGACATATTTACAGTGGGTTGGAAACGACATGCTAATAACACTCCCTTCTTTATTTATTTCATTTGATCCCAGCCGTCATTGGTATGGGCCGGGGTTTCTCGATCTCTTCTACGATGGTTACGCGCTGGGATGCGAGGTTGAAAATAGGGCGAGCCAAAAAGACCTCGTCTCAGAGTAACCGGGTCCTATCCAACGGATCTGTTCTGGGTTATTCAACAAACACCTTGCCGATGTTGGCGGTGGTCAGCGGGTCTTCCATGTACATGCCCAGGCCGATGTTCTGGATCGATTCCATGCCTCGCTCATCATACCGCGGCATTTCCACCTCAGGGGCATCTTCCGGGGTGACTTCCCCGGCGATTTCAATGGCTTTCTCCAGCTTTTCGAAGGAGAAATCGATGAGATACCTCAAAAAGGCAAAGGGATGACGGATCATGTGCACCCCGTACTTCTTGCACAGGGCCTGTCCCATCCGGGCATCCGCGTAGGCCCGCTCAGTGGGGTCTTCTTCATGGGTGGTCCCCCCGCTCTGAAACGTTGGCAGATCCAGGATGAGGTTGAGGTGGCTCATGAGGATGTTCAATAGATTATGGCTGATCAGACCGTAATTGGGATTGTATTCGATTCTCGGATCGGCAATGGTGGGAAATCCGGCATGCACGCAGGTTGTCCCCTCATTTAACAGCTGGGCCGCGCAGATGCCGAACAAGACCTCGGCATGGGTCATGGCGAGCACGCCGTTATAGCAAAAGGGCGCGCTGATGCCGGCCATGGGCATGGCCGAGATGAACACCGGTAACCCGGCTTGGACCACCTTGACAAAGTGTTCGGAAAAGTTTTCATTGACTTCCAGTGGAGGCCGGGTGAGGCAGAATACGATCATGATGTCGCCCCGCTCGTCATTGATTTCTTCGGCCCGGGCCAGGGCATCGTCCGATGTGACGGCAAAATAGAGCGGCTTGTCGCAGTGCTCCGCCATGATGCTCATCTGCTCCACTTCATTATTCAATTTAATTCCTCTGCCCATCCCGGCGACCGGATCACTCTTCTGGGCGATCTGTGCAATCTGTTTGACCTGTTCCGGGGTGGGGGGGAGGCCGCCGGTGCCCGCCTCATCGTCGTATACGTAGGGCGCGGTCCCACCGATAAAAAAACTGTTCAGGGGCACAAAAAAGTCGTCCACGCCCGGCACGGTTTTGAGACACCGCTTCACCAGGTCGGTGGTGACGAACACCCGGTTTTCATACACAAACGCGAGCCCTTCCGCCTCGTACTTCTGAAAGGCCTGGAGCATCTCGGGCTGTTTGCACCCAACGCCCAGGTTTTCCAGAATCCAGAGGGCGTCGTCATGCACCTTTAAGAGCATGTCGACGGTGTCCTCTCCCAGTAACGATTTCGATTTTTCCAACTGCTTTTCATTCATCATTTTTCACCTTATAGAGTATGTGGTTTCGGGTAGCACTCCCCGTTTTGGAGGTAAACCCCTTGAGTTAAAAAAGGCAGCAAACCGCTGCCCTGCGGCTATGCTGTCAGATCAAATAGTTTTAGATAAAACATTTTCATGTGCTTGTCAAGAGAGTGATGACATGACCGGCGACGAAGCCGGTTGTCGCGACGGGTTCGAATTTTCGATTTCCACCATTGCCGTAAGGGTTCTCAGCGCCTGAATAATCCGAACCCTTTCCCTTCGAGGCAGTCGTTTAATCCCGTCAATCATTTGTTCTTGAGCCGGGAGTGGTGCGTTGTTGGCCAGTTCCCTTCCCTTTTCCGTGAGGGCGATGGTGATGACCCGGCGGTCTTTACTGTTACGCATTCGTTTTAAGAAGCCTTCATTCTCGAGACGGTCTATCACGCCGGTCACCGTGCTGGAGTTGAGCATAATATGCTGTGCGATTTTCGATGGCGGAATCGGTCCCATCTCATTTAAAAGGAGGATACAATGGAGCCGGGAGGCGCTTAACTGATATTTCCTGATTAATTCCTTGGTATACAACTCTCTCGACCGTACCAGCTTTCGAATAAGTCGAATGATTTCCTTGACTTGGGAATCTACTTCATTGTGTGATCGGACATGACCGGTATTGTGGTCTTCTGCTGACATGACGTGTTATCCTGCGGTTAAAATGTCCATTTTCCACCTCAACCTGTCGGGTGTGCACCTGCGCAATCCCTCAACTAATTACTGTAAATACTATTTGACCTCAAAATATATTGCATGTTATCATTTGATGTCAAGA
>JARRPY010000209.1:0-5616 GCA_037382425.1 Deltaproteobacteria bacterium | reverse complement strand
TGATTGAACCGATCCTGCGGTGAACACCCGAGGTCGGTCAGGAATCGGAAAGATACCCCCTCTCTTTCAGTTCGGGAAAGAGCTGTTCTGTTTGTTCTCGAATATAGGGCCGCACCTCGCCGGCCGTGCTCATCGAAATCGCCTTTTCGAAGTCCGCCCGCGCCTGTTCCATCGAATACCGGCGGACCATATGTTTGATAAGCGGAATGGACCGGGCATTCATGCTCAGCGCATCGAGCCCCATGCCCAAGAGGATGGAAATGCATAAGGGGTCCCCCGCCATTTCGCCGCAGAGGGCCACGTCTATTTGCGCCTTCTTCGCCACATCGACCACGTGTTTGATCATCCTGAGAATGGCCGGGTGAAACGGTTGATACATGTAGGCCACGTGTTCATTAACTCGATCAATAGCCAGGCCGTACTGGATCAGGTCATTGGTGCCTATGCTGAAAAAATCCACATGCCGGGCAAGGTCTTCGGCCGTGATGACCGCCGAAGGGACTTCGATCATGATGCCCACCTTCATGTCCCTGTTGTAATCGATATGGTCCTCTTCAAGCGATTCTCGGACCTCTGCCAGGATCTTCTTGGCATCCAGAATCTCCTGCAGACCCGATATCATGGGGAACATCAACTGAATATTGCCATATACACTGGCTCTTAGGATGGCACGCAGTTGGGTTTTGAAAATCTCCTGCTCCTTGAGGCAAAATCGTATCGCTCGCAACCCGAGTGCAGGGTTCATTTCCTTGGAGATTTCCAGTTCAGAGGCAAACTTATCGCCGCCCAGATCCAGCGTCCTGATGCTCACCGGATAGGGAGACATAATTTCTCCCACTTCCCTGTAGTCTTCAAACAGCTCATCTTCGGTGGGAAATCCCTTGGAACGAAGATATAAAAATTCGGTTCTGTAGAGGCCAATCCCTTCCCCGCCATAATCCCTCACCGCCCGGACCTCCTCCAGGAATTCTATATTGGCGGTCACGCTCACCCGGTAGCCGTCGATGGTCTGAGCGGAAAGATGGCTCTTTCTGGCGATGCTCGATTTGTAATTTTCAAGCTCGAGGGCCTTTTCCTGGTATCGGATGATGGTATCTTCATCCGGTTCGATAATGACCTCGCCTGCGCTCCCGTCGACGATCAACAGATCATTATCCTCAATCAGCACGGTCGCTTTTTCCAAACCCACCACAGCGGGGATCTCCAGGGCCTGCGCCATAATGGCCGTGTGGGAGGTCCTCCCCCCCACATCGGTGATAAAGCCCATGACCTTGCCGATGTTCAATTCCGTGGTATCCGCCGGGGAGAGGTCGTGGGCGGTGATAATCACCCGCTGGTCGATCTCAGACAGGCTCTCCAGGGGTTCGCCGGCCAGTGTCCTCAATATTCTTTCGGTGACGTTTTCCACGTCACCGATGCGATTGCTGATGTATTCGTCATCAATCTGCCTAAATATCTCCGTCAACTCCTCCAGTGATTTCTTGAGAGCCCATTCTGCATTGATCTTTTCACTCAGAATACGATCGATGGTGGACTGGTAAAGCATGGTGTCCTTCAGGATCAACAGATGACTGTCCAGAATGAAGGACTGCTCTTTCACCTTCCCGGGCATACCGTTTTTAATGGAAAGGAGTTGCTTTTCTACTTCATTGACGGCCGACTCGAACCGCTCGGCTTCTCGTTGCACCCGGTCATCATCCACCAGATACTGGTACATGATTTTGACCCGGGAACGATCAACCAGGTGTGCCTTGCCGATCACCACACCGGGGTAAACCGGAATCCCTCGCAGATGTCTTTCTCTGTGCGCCGGGTCTGCGGTCATTTCTTCTCCCCGAACTTCTGTTCAAACAGTTCCTGGAGCGACTCCATGAAGGCTTCCGAGTCCGAACCCACAATTCTGACTTCCATCTCCGTGCCCAGCGGGCATGCCAGGGTGAGGATCGAAAGGATGCTGGATCCGTCCACTTCTTGGCCGTCCTTTCTCAGATAAAGCTCGGACGCATACTGATTTCCCAATTCCACGATCTTGGCGGCGGCCCGGGCGTGAAGCCCCAAGCCGTTGGTTATTTTAAGTTTCCTAACCAATTCCATGTTGATGCTGATCCTCGAGGCCGTCTTTCGTGCGAAGACATTGTTTGTAAATATCTCTGTACGGCAGCCCTTCTTCCACGGAAATCCTCTGGGCGATATCTCTGAGACTCCGGTCCCGGGCTTCAAGAAGCGACGCGATCCGGCTCACCACCCGCTTATCGATGGAGGCGTTGCGCGTGGGTTTATCCCCGCTGCCTGAAACCACCAGCGTGTATTCCCCCCGGACCTTTCGAGAGGCCACTTCGCTCAGAATATCGGCCACCCTGCCCCTTCTCGCCTCCTCGAAAACCTTGGTCATCTCCTTGTGGAGGACCATACGTCTGTTCCCCAGCACATCCCTGAGATCCGTGAGCATCCCGATCAGGCGATGGGGCGACTCGAAAAAAACCAGGGTACGCGCCTCTTCGCGAAGGCCTTCCAATTCCTTCCGCCGCTTGCCGCCCTTGCTCGATAAAAACCCCAGAAACACAAACCCGGCAGTGGGCATCCCCGACACGGAAAGGGCTGAAATCACAGCCGAGGGCCCGGGAATGGGCGTAACGGGGATCGCCTCTTTTACGGCCCGATCGATGAGATAGGTCCCCGGATCCGAGATGCCGGGGGTGCCGGCATCCGTCACCAGGGCCACGCTTTTTCCGGACAACAGCAGGCTCAGAAGTGTCTTGGACTTGGCGCCCCGATTGTGCTGGTGGTAACTGGTCACCCGTTTCTTAATCTCGTAGTGCTCGCACAGGGATTTGGTGTGGGCGACATTCTCGGCGGCAATGAGGTCAACCCCATTCAACACCTTGAGGGCCCTCAGGGTAATGTCCTCCAGATTGCCGATGGGCGTCCCCACCACATAGAGGGTCCCCGGCGTCTCATTAGATTCCTGAGGGTGTAAATTTTCCCGCACCGATAGAGGTCCTTTCGTCCGCCCCGAACCATTAGTATTCCAAATCAAATGCGTTCTTGATGATCTCGATCTCCGGTTTCCCCTGGGTGATATGGACGGCGACCACATCGAACCTCGCCCTCACATCACAGCAGTTGTTGGCTTTCATATAGGCCAAGGCGACCTTTGATATCTGGCGCCTTTTCCGGCTGTCCACCGCTTCCTTGGCATAGGCTAAGGACCGACCCTTTCGCGTCTTTATCTCAATGAACACCAGGGTGTCCCCGTCTCTGGCGATGAGATCCACCTCTCCTAAGGGACAGCAATAATTTTGGACGATCCGCTTATATCCCAGCTTCTTGATTTTCTTGTAGGCCAGTTTTTCCCCGTAGGCCCCCAAGGCCAGTCGTTCCTCCGTCACAGCGTAGCCCCCCTTTAGTGCGACAGGATTTAAATACGCTCAATTCGGAAGCACTCGCTTAAAGGACAGCCGGTGAACGGGACAAGGGCCGCACGACCTGAGCGCATCGAGATGATAACGAGTGCCGTACCCCTTGTTGGTGTCAAACCGATATCGGGGATACATGACGTGGTAGGCATTCATGATTCGGTCCCGATACACCTTGGCGAGCACGGATGCTGCGGATATGCTCCGGCTTATTTGATCACCCTTTTTGAGGCATTGCTGTGGCGAGGAGAAATTGATGGGGTGGATGCCGTCGATAAGCAGGTATCCGGGCCTTGGATCCAGGGCCTGAACAGCAAGCCGCATCGCTTCAAGCGAGGCCCTCAAGATATTAAACCGGTCGATAAATTCGGTACCGACCACGCCGATGGCGAATGTCAGAGCCTCCTTTTGAAGCCTCCCGAAGGCGTCCTCCCTGGCCGATGCGGTCATCCTCTTTGAGTCATCGACGCCCGGCAACTGAGCACCCTCAGGAAGGACGACCGCTGCCGCCACCACCGGACCCGCCAACGGCCCCCGTCCAGCCTCATCAACCCCGGCAATGAACCGATGCCCCGCCTCGCGGGCCAATCGCTCGTGAAAAAACGGGTCGTTTTCCTGCTGTTTGAAGTGCTCGGGGAACAGATAGCTGCTTTGAGATGGGTCCACTTATCCCCAATCCCCGCGACGGGGCGGGCACCCTTCGGTACGGGTTTGAGGCGTAGAAAAAGACATTAAACCCTTTTTTCTTTTATTCTGGCGGCCTTCCCTCTCAGCTTCCTCAAATAATAGAGCCGGGCTCTCCTGACTTTACCCCTCGCTGTAACCTCAATCTTATCAATGATCGGGGAATGCAACGGGAAAATCCGCTCCACTCCGATACCGTACGACACCTTTCTCACGGTGAATGTCGCGCCGGTATTCCCTTTGCGCTTTCGAATGACAACGCCCTGAAACACCTGGATCCGTTCCTTTTCTCCTTCCCTCACTCTGGCGTGAACCCTGACGGTATCACCGGGACGGAAATCCTGGGCATCCATTCGCATCTGTTCTTTTTCAAGTGCTTCGATCGTATTCATGGTTTTCTCCTTCTATATCTCCTGCCCGTCATGGGGTTCCACCCACCAGACGATCTAAAATAATGGCGGCTGCGGTCCTCACCGAAAGATGATTATAGCCGTCCAGTCCTTTGATCGGAACCAATATGCGGTCCATGGCGTTCATCGTCTCTTCGTGAAGGCCCCATGCCGTTCCAAATACCAGCATAACCGCCTCATCGTTTCGAATGGTTCGTTTCAATCCCTCATAGGATATGGCGCGTTCCCGCGTATCTGAAGCGTCCGTTCCGATCATCATTGGGGGGGTACCCTCACCCCGCCTGACAACATCCATGGCCTCCTCAAGGCTCCCCACCACGCGAACCTTTCGAAGCGCTTCCTTTCGGTCCGGGTTATATTCGGCCCCATAGCCCCGTCGCCAGTGGTTTAGTATCCGCCCGGCAAGCGATCGCTGGTCCTCAAGGGGGGTAATGATAAAGAACCGCTTCACCGCATATGTTCTGGCCAATCTCGCCAAATCGTGGAGGTCCAGCGTCGTTAAGGCCGAGGCAATGCGCTCATGATCCTTATTGTAGACCGGAAAATGGACAAGACCCATGTAGAGGCGCAAAGGTCAGTTCCTCAGCATCCGGTCAAGATTTTTTTATCCTCGGGTGTCAACGCGACCTTCTTAAAAAGATCGGGCCTTCTGGACCGGGTCCTCTTGAGGGCCTGCTCCCTTCGCCACAGCCGTATTTTTTCGTGGTTTCCTGACAGGAGGACCTCCGGCACCGCTTTTCCCTGAAAGATCCTCGGCCGGGTATATTGAGGATATTCCAATAAGTTATCCTGGAATGAATCCTCGAGGTTGGAACGCGCTCCGCCCAAGACCCCGGGGATGAGCCGGCAAACCGCGTCCAGAACCACCAAAGCGGCCAGTTCTCCACCGCTCAAAACGAAGTCCCCAACGGATAACTCCATATCCGCACACAATAACCGGACCCTTTCGTCGATCCCCTCATACCGTCCGGAAATCAATATCACTTGATCCCAGCGGGACATGTCCCAGGCCACGCCTTGGTTGAACGGTTTTCCCTGAGGGCTGAGCAGCACCACGGCATTCTTGCCCCCCGTTTTTTCCACCGATTCAAGGGCCCGATAAATGG
>JARRPY010000208.1:0-5616 GCA_037382425.1 Deltaproteobacteria bacterium | reverse complement strand
CTGCCCAAGGATGTGGAGGTGCTCTTCGTCGATGAAAACCTCGAGGTGATCGACTTTGAGGAAGCGGTCGATTTGGTGGGCATCTCCATGATGCTGAGCATCCAGGTCACTAGGGGATGGGAGATCGCCGACCGATACCGCAGACAGGGCGTCCCGGTTATTTTCGGCGGCATCGCCACCATGCTCCATGCCGAAGAAACCCTGGCCCATGCGGACGCAGTCTTCCTGGGAGAGACCGAAGGAAGAATGGAGGCGGTATTTGCCGACTTCAAAAAGGGTGGTTTAAAGAAGGTGTACGATTACATGGAAAAACGTCCCCCCATAGCGCGAGTGGGCACGGCCCGGAGGGATATTTTAAAGCGCGATCTTTATAACTACAGGGGCGTCCAGATGGTGGACCTGGTTCACGCCTCGAGGGGATGCCGGTTCCATTGCTATCCCTGTGCCGTGGCGTACCTGGGCGGCAGGGAGTTTCGGCCCCGTCCCATAGAAAAAACCATCGCCGAGATGGAGCGCATAGACAATAACCGACTCTTCATCGTGGACAATTCCCTTGCCCAGGATACCCAATGGGAGATGGATCTCTTCAGGGAGATGATTCCGCTCAAGAAAAAATGGTGCAGCCACCCCATCGAAGACAAGCCGGAAGTGCTCGATCTGGCGGCCCGGGCCGGCGCATGGTATGTCTACCAGGCCGTTTTCGATACCTCCGATTACATTCGAGAGCGCATCAAACGATACCACGATCACGGGATCGCCGTGGAAGGCACCATTTTACTGGGTCTGGACCATCATACCGAAGACCGCATCAAACGTCTCATCGATTTCTTGTTGGAAATCGAGCTGGATCTGGCGGAATTCACCGTACTCACCCCGTTCCCCCGTACCAAGGCCTTCGATCAACTCAAGAAGGAAAACCGCATCTTCTCCTTTAACTGGGATGACTATTCCGCGGACAAGGTGGTCTATCATCCGAAGCATATGTCGGCCGAGCGACTCCAGGAACTCCTCTCCTTTGCCTGGGACCGGTTCTACGCCGAAGAACCCCAGCGCATAAAGATGTTCAGATTGCTCCAGAAAGTAGTGGAAAAGGAAAAGGCGGACAACACCCATCGTCCCAGACGGAGAGATCTCGCCGGCGTCCAATTCGGGAGGAAAATCTAAAACGCCTCACCGGTTCGTGCCAACCGCGCGCCTTTCGCCATCCGCGTCCGCTCTTGCCATATATATCCTTTGATTGAAAACTGAGTATTTCGGTCAACAAACTCGAAATTCGAAGCACGAAATACGAACCAATGACCAAAAGGAAAAATCTCACTGGCAACAACACTATATTTTGAAGATGTTGTTTTTTTATTTTGAAATTCAATAGTTGAATTTATTTCGAGATTCGAGATTTGGATGTTGCCTAAATCACGCCGAGGCGTGATTTTCGTTCAGGCGCTATAAAGGGCGCGGACCTCCTCTGCCATAGCTGAAACCGGCCGGGTCTCATATTCGGCATCAGGCTTCAATTCACCGACGACCGTCACCGATATGGCGCTGCGGTCACAGGTATGAAAGATGAATTTACCGGGTGGAAACACCCCATCCGTCCCCCTGATGCGAAGGGCAACCACAGGAGCCTTATACCGTCTCGCGATCCTGAAGGCGCCACGTTGAAATTTGCCCATGCGACCGTCGCGGCTCCGAGTTCCCTCCGGGAAGACAAAGAGATTGCCGCCGGACTTAAAATACCTTCCCAACTCTTCCATGTGGGTCAATATATCAGCTGATACCGTTCCCCCTCCCGACGAAGGGATATAACCCGAGTATTTCAACACCCAGCCGAATATGGGCACGCTGAAAAAAATGCCTTTGACGATGGTCTTCTGTCTCGGGAAGAGGGAGATGAGAAGAATCGGATCTAAATAGGAGATATGGTTGGACACGATGACGGCGCCTCGGATGGCCCGGACATCATCTGGGATGTCCATGGTCAGTCCACAGGAGAGCCGGTTTAGAATCCCGAAAAACAGCCTGTAAAAGAAAGAATTGATCTTCTGAAACGATGTTTGGCGATGGGAGGAAAAGAAGAAGGCATAGATGTGGATCGGGCTGAAGAAGATGACGTACCCGACCGTGAAATAGGCCCATATGGTCAGGGTAACGAGAAGATCGACGAGGCGGTTTAGGCGGTGCATCCACACATCAATATCGCGGGGGCTACGCAAATTTCTTAATCAGCAGACTGGTGTTCACGCCGCCGAAGGCGAAGTTCTGGATGGCGGCGATCCTGATATCCGATTCCATCAACTCCCGGGTGTGACGGATCATGGCACACCGATCATCCACCGTCTCCAGGTTGAGCGTCGGGGCAATGAATCCCGCCTCCATCATGTACAACGTGATGATGGTTTCGATGGCCCCGCATGATCCCATGGTATGCCCCATATAGCCCTTGAGCCCGGTCACCCGGGGCCCATCCTGGTAGACATTATAAATGGCCTGGGCCTCTGCGATGTCCCCCATTTTGGTGGCCGTGGCATGGGCGCTCACGAAATCCACCTGATCGGGCGAGATTCGGGCATTTTCAAGACCGAGACGGATGGTTTCCGTAATGCCGTCTCTGTTGGGGAGAATCAGGTCTCCGCCGTTGTTGTTGCAGGCGAACCCGATCACCTCCCCCAGGATGTGGGCGCCCCTTTTTTTGGCGGACGCATAGGATTCCAGTAACACGCAGCCGGCCCCCTCCCCCACCACGAGGCCGTCGCGCTTCACGTCAAACGGCCGCGGCGTCAGGTGCGGCGCATCATTGAATTCGGTCGAGCAGGCCAACAGGTTGTCGAATACCGCCACGGTGGTGGTATCGTATTCGTCCGCCCCCCCGCAGATCATGGCATCCTGGAGCCCATACTTGACGGCCTCATAGCCGAATCCGATGGATTGGCTGCTGGTGGTGCAGGCGGTGGAAGAGGAGATGACCCGCCCTTTGATGCCGAACATCTTGGTAATATTGACCGCCGTGGTATGGACCATGGACTTGAGGTAGTCCACGGCCCCCACGGATGAAAAGCTGGAACGGGACTGGCTGAAAAACTTTTCATATATTCCCCGCTGGACCGTGGGGCTTCCATGGGTCGATCCGAAGGCGACCCCTAAGCGGCCGGAAGTAATAAAGGCATCCGTCAATCCCGAAGACGCCAGCACCTCCTTCACCACCTGGCAGGCATAATAGGCCACGGGGCCCATGGTCTTTCGGTATTTGCGCTCAAAGTCGAACGTTATCGGCACGCTGACCGTACCGAACACCTTGGACTCCACGTAGTCCGACAACAGATCGTCCGGCCGGAGGGTCTTCACACCCGATGTCCCATGGACCAGGCTGTCGATGATCTCCTCCTTTAGATGCCCGATGGGGCTGATGGCCGATGCGGCCGTAATCACCACTCTGTTTTCCTTCATATGATGATTCCCATCATAAAACCGCTAAAAGGCTCGTCTGCTCCGGATATCGCATGGATTATACACCTCTGGCGCTTGCGAGCCTTTCGACATAGTCGCAGATCTGATTGATGTTCCGTATCTCCATGGCGTCTTTCTTCTCCTGACGCGTCAGTTCCGATCCCAACATCTTTTCGATTTCGCCCAAGAGCTCCAGGGCATCGATGCTGTCAAACTCGTATGCTTCACCCAGGTTTACATCCAATTGGGGATCTTTGATCTCAAATTCTCTTTCAAAAATAGCTAAGATTTTTGCCAGTATGTCGTCTCTCGTCATCTGTATGGTCCTTACACCTTAACGTGGAGCGGGCCACCGCCTGCAATGAAAATGAAAGGGTATCGGGACATGGGAATTGCGATAAACCTGTAACACATACCTCAACCGGAGATGGATGTCAAATGAATAGCATATCAGTAAATATATAATACATTCAGAATGTTATCCGAACTTCTCCCTGCCTGAAATCCGGGCCGGAAGATCCAATCTCTTTTCTCTCACCAGCCATTCACTTTGCTTGATGCTGAGCCCAAGGTGATGCGCCGGGGCCGTGACGTCGACACAGAGGTCGAAATACTAAGATCCGCGGCATAGGGTTCATTCGCCACGGACGCACACAGACAAATACAGACGTTTAAAAATCGGGTTTTGTCGGCCCAGCCCAAAATATGCCTTGATTTTTAGAATTAACGCCGCTAATATTCAACCATGATTAAGCGACTATGCGAATCCCTTGTCCACGAATTGGCTGCACAATTTCCGGCGGTTCTTATCCTGGGTCCAAGGCAGTGCGGCAAAACGACCCTGGCCCGGCATTTTTTGAAGGGGGAGTACTTTGATCTGGAAAAACCGTCGGACCTCCAGGTCTTTCTCGGGGACGTGGAACTGGCCGTCAGGCGGTTCGATGGCCCCCTGATCATTGATGAAGCACAGATTCTGCCGGATTTTTTTCCGGTCATTCGGGCCCTAATAGATGAGGACCGAAGACAAAATGGTCGCTTCTATCTCCTCGGCTCTGTAAACCCTTCTCTGATAAAAGGGATTTCGGAAAGCCTTGCAGGGCGGGTTGGGATGGCTGAACTGACCCCGTTTCTCTTTAAAGAGGCAATGGATCTCGAAATCGATCTGCCCCTTAACTGCCTGAAAGGCGGTTATACGGATGCGATCAGGGAAAAGAACCGAGCGAGGTGGGAACGGTGGCAGGAGAATTTTGTTCGCACCTTTATCGAGCGGGATGTCCCCAGGGGCGGAGTGAAAATTTCCGCCATACAGATGCGCCGGCTGATGGGCATGATCTCCCATCTTCATGGGGGATTGCTGAACGCTTCGGAATTGGGCCGGTCTCTTGGCGTCTCATACCACACGGTCAGCGACTACCTAGACATTATCGAGGGTCATTACCTGATCCGCAGGCTGCCGCCATATCATGCAAACATCGGTAAACGTCTCGTTAAGTCCCCGAAAATATATATCAGGGACACGGGCCTGTTGCATTACTTGCTGGGCGTTTCTTCGGAACGGACACTTTTTGAGTCCCCCAAACGGAGCAGCAGCTTAGAGGGTCTGATGATCGAGCAGATCATCGCTCGCGAGCAACTGGAGAAAGCGGGAAGCCAATTCTATTTCTACCGCACCTACGCGGGTGCCGAGATCGATCTCATCGTCGATCGGGGCAGCGAACGCATTGGTTATGAATTCAAATGTGCGGTTTCCACAAGCCCGAGAGACTGGGCAAGTCTCAAAAAAGCCATTGATGACGGCATCATTCACAAAGGACTCCTCATTTATCTAGGGGAGAGGAGCTATCCGGTTTCAGAGAGAATCGAACTGATTGGGACTGATTGGGGCTGAGCATTTCCTGACCATTGATATTTGCCGAACGAAGACTCAATGAGTTATTTTAACAGTTACCTAATCTCAAACGAGATTTATGTTGACTCAGCCCCAAAATATCTCGGTGCAATACCAACGAAACAAGTGATCGGAAATAGCCTATAACATTGAATCTCCCTCACGTTGAAAGTCAAAGATTATTGTTCCATCTTTGCGTGGCGAATATTACGAAAAGTCAATGATATCTGAACATTGATTTCATTGATCAAAATATGAACCATTGATCTCCCAGCCTTGAATTT
>JARRPY010000207.1:0-8128 GCA_037382425.1 Deltaproteobacteria bacterium | reverse complement strand
CCACCGTCCAGAATCAGAGTCACACGCAGGGCGGCTGTATGGTACCGGGGAATCTGCTGGCCAGCCACAATGTCAATGCCCTCATCGTCGGCGGGATCGGCATGCGGCCGCTGATGGGCTTCAGACAGGTAGGGGTGGATGTCTATCATGACGCCACAAGACCGCAGATCAGACCGGTGGTAGAGGATCTGATCAGTGGAAAGCTGCCCCGGATTCGCGATGATGAAGTATGCGGGGGTGGCGGTGGTGCGATGCAGCACTAACATTTGACCGAGGTTTGGACGATTATTGTTGAAGGGAGAGACGGGTTCGATGGTGGATAATGAAGAATTGAATGCACAAGATATCTATACCATGCTGTCCGAGTCGGGGTATTCGGATAAGGCGATTCAATATTTTCAGGATAAAGAGAAGGGTGGGATCCTCGAAAATGCGGATCAGACTACGGATCTTACCGGACCCTGTGGCGACACCAGGAAGATCTCCATGAAGATTGAAGGGGATCGGATTCGTGATGCCAAAATTCAGGTGCTGGGGTGCCCCGGTGCCGTGGCCTCCGGGTGCGCGGTAGTGGGACTGGCCAAGGGAAAGACCCTGGAAGAGGCCGAGAAAATCGATCTGGACGGATTATACGGTGAGTTGGAGAAAATGCCGGAGCAGAAGGTGCATTGTGCCCGTCTTGCCTTAAAGACACTGCACAAAGCACTGGAAGCATACCGGGAAAGGCAGCATGACCGTGCGGCCAATGAGGAGAGATAAGAGAACATCATGAAGATAGCGGTTACGTCACAAGGTACGGATTTAACATCCGAGGTGGATCCCAGATTCGGCAGGGCGGCTTATATCATCATTGTTGATTCGGAGGATTTCACATTCGAGGTGGTGGATAACTCGGAAAACGTGAATGCCCTGAAAGGGGCGGGAATCCAGGCGGCCAAGACGGCCAGCGAAAAAGGGGCCGAAGTGCTGTTGACGGGATTTTGCGGGCCGAACGCGTTCAAGGCATTGAACGCGGCGGGCATCAAGGTCGCCAATGATGCCGCCGGCACGGTGAAGGATGCGGTGAATGCCTATCTCGAGGGAAAGCTTCCCCTTGCAGATGCTGCGAACGTGGAGGGTCAGTGGTAAGCCATTTTTTTATCGGGGGTAAACATGCCCATTTATGAGTTTGAGTGTATGGACTGCGGTCAAAAGACCGAGATATTAATGGCGATGAACGAGACGGACCTGGTGGCGTGCGGATCGTGCGGCAGCAAGAACCTGAAGAAGTTGCTCTCTGCCCACGCAGCCGTCAGCCCCACCGGGAGATTTCCTGAAAATGCGGCGGATCGGTGTTGCGGGAGCGAAGGGCCGCCTTCCACCTGTGCCGGACCCGGGAGTTGTTGCGGCCGGGCCTGATCAACCTCATTTAAAAAAGATGGAAACAGATCTTTCCTGGTCGGAACATGATGTTCCCTTTTTTATATTTACCGTTGAGACAGCGAAAAACCCGCCCATCAGGCCTACGAGGATAGCCCTGTATCGAAGGTGTGGGGTGTATGCCTTTACTAAATTGTCATGATCGTTTCGCGGATTGAACAGACATGATGTTCAAAGAAAGGGGGTGATGATTGCACGAATCAGGCAGAGTGGATCAGAACGGCTGTTCAACTTTTTAGAAAGGGGAGATCATGAAAGAGATCAGCAGGAGGGAGTTCATTCGTAATGTGGCTGTCGGTGGTGCCGTATTGGGTGTGGGAAGCGCTGTTTTTCATAAGCCGCTGAAAGCCCTTGCCAGCGGAAAGCATGATATCGGTCAGTGCAAGCGGGTGGAGATCACCTGTGTGTCGGAACTGGGATGGCATGACAATAAGAAATTGCTGAAACAACTCTTGGGGGCGCCTCAAAAGGCCAAGACCAATCAGTGGACCGTTTCTTGGGATCCCCAGAATTCCGCAGGCAGCTGTACCCTGATTGATGTTGAGTTGCTGGATGGAACGCGTCACAAGATTCTACTCGATACCGGCTGGAACAAATATTACATGGATCAGGCCTTCAAGCGGGAAGGCGTCGATAAAATGCTCAAGAACAAGGAGATTGAGGCCCTGGTCATCTCCCACGAGCACCTGGATCACTACTGGGGACTTCAGACGAGTCTGCAATATGATCCGGAAATAAAACTCATTGTGCCGAGCACGTTCTACCCTGAAGGATTTTATTTTGCCAATGGGGCCACCTTCATGGAGTGTAACGCCTCCAACAACATTCCGCACCGGGGAGAACTGGTCAAAACAAAACCGGGGACGGTCAACCAACTCTATCCCGGTGTTGCCCTGGTCAACTTCGACATTCCCATTCTCATTCGGGTGAGGGGTGAGGAGTCTCTCTATTTCAATGTCAAGGACGTGGGGATGGTCCTGGTCACGGGGTGTTGCCACCAGAACATCATCACCATGGCCGATTATGCCATAAAAAACCTTGAGGGCGGAGACAACCTCTATGGGGTCTACGGCTATTGTTAAGGAGATGGGGAAATACAATTTCAAGAAGGTGGCATGTAACCACTGTACCGGATTGGCTGCTGTACAGGAGATGATCAAACTGGGGTACCCCGTTGTAGAAGGTACGGCCCAGTTCGGCTCCAAGAGTAAGCTGTATGTGGGAAACGGGGATAAGGTGGTTTTCGGCGCTTAAACATACCTGCCATAACCATAGCGCATAAAAGGGTCATCCCCTCAGCGCGCGTCGAGCTGAGGGGATGGCTTTTGTGTTTGGTATGACGAGATGATGTTAAAGGAGTCGTGACAGAGATGAGTGACAATCTGGATGATTTTGTGAATAACCTTCAGGAGCAAATCTATGAGGATACCAGGGCCACCTATGGAACGGCTGCATTTGAACGGTGGTTGAATCCCCAGTATGGGGGGATCATGGAAGACCCGGATGGGCACGCCCGGGTGACAGGTCCCTGTGGCGATACCATGGAAATCTTCCTGAAATTCGAGGGCGACCGGGTGAAGGCGGCGTCATTTCAGACAGACGGATGCGGATCGAGTGCGGTGTGCGGATCTTTCGCAGCGGAAATGGCTCACGAAAAAACCCCTGATGAACTCGTGGAAGTCACCGGCGACGCCATATTAGAAAGGCTGGGCGGCCTGCCCGAGGAAGAGCGGCATTGTGCGTTTCTCGCAGCGGAAACGTTGCAGGAGGCGCTTCACGATTACATGGTCAGACAGAGAGAAGCGTAAACACTTTAGGGAGCGATATCCAGAGGCTCAGTTTATTCAAGTCAAGAGTAACGCTGGATGTGTGCAGTAACAGGGCTCGACGCCGACCCGAGTAGTAAGGTTCAGCCTGATATCCCTGTCAAGAAAGGTCCTATATCTCCATGCGAACACCGACCTCAATGACCTGATCCGGTGGTAGACCGAAGAAAGAGGTGGCATTGGCCGCATTTCGGGACATGAGGATAAAAAGATTGGTGCGCCATCGCGCCATGGTGGGGTTTTCCCCCATGACCAGGTGTTCACGACCTATATAGAAGCTTGCCGTTTCCGGATCGATGTCCAGGCCCTGACCACTTGCCAGTGCCAGGACGTTGCTCAATTGAGGATCCTCCATGAATCCATAACGGGCCACAATTCGATAAAACCCGCCACCGAGTTTTTCGGTCTGGATTTTCTCCAGGCTGGGAACCCGCGGGACATCTTCAGGCCGAAAATGAAGCAGGATCGTCCGTCTGTGTACCACCTGGTTGTGCTTGACGTTCTTGGCCAGGGCCACGGGTACGGCATTGCGGCTGGCAATCAAAAAGACGCCGTCCCCGTCTATTTTATGAGGCGGATGGCTGGCCAGATCCACGATATATTGATGGACCGGAGGCATGATTTCGTGTAATTGTCCAGACAGGATCTGCCGCCCCTTGTCCCAGGTGAGCATGAGCGTAAAAAATGCGCCACCGATGACCAGAGGGAACCAGGCCCCATGAAGGATTTTGCTGATATTGGCAGTGAAGAATAGCACATCCACCATCAAGAACAGGCCTGCCAGCGGTGCCGCCCATGCCAGTGGCCAATCCCACCGTTTTCGCGCCACCACAAAAAACAGCATCGTGGTAATCACCATAGTCGACGTGACCGCTACCCCGTAGGCCGCGGCCAGTTTGCTGGATGACTGGAAGCCGGCCACCAGGGCCACGGTGCAGATCATCAGCATCCAGTTGATCGGGGCCACATAGATCTGACCGATCTGGCTCGCAGAGGTGTGTCTTATGCTTAAACGAGGCAGATACCCCATCTGAATCGCTTGGCGAGTCAGAGAAAAGGCGCCGCTGATCACCGCCTGGGAGGCGATGATCGTGGCCAGGGTGGCCAGCAACACGGTGGGGATCATGGCCCAGGAGGGGATCATTGAATAAAAGGGATGATGCGTCGCTTCCGGACTGTGCAGCAGAAGGGCCCCCTGCCCGAAGTAATTGAGGCCCAGGGCGGGGAACACGAGGCCGAACCAGGTGAGACGGATGGGTCGTGCGCCGAAGTGCCCCATGTCTGCGTAGAGGGCCTCAGTCCCGGTGACCACCAGAAAAACGGCCCCCAGCACCACAAAGCCATGCAGTTTATTCAAGGTCAGAAACTGCACGGCATACCACGGGGATATGGCGGACAGAATTTCCGGTGCATGCACGATCTGAACGGCGCCGGTCGCTCCCAGAAAACAAAGCCAGATGAGGATCACCGGTCCGAACAGACCTCCTACGCGGGCCGTACCATGGCGCTGGATCAGAAAAAGACCGATGAGAATGGCGATAGTGATGGGGATCACATAGGGATCGAAAACAGGGGTGATCATACGGAGCCCCTCCACGGCGCTCAACACGGAAATGGCCGGGGTGATCATCCCGTCCCCGTAAAGTAGGCACGCTGCGAAAAGCCCCAGAGCGACCACACCCAGGTGATGCCGGCTTTGAGCCGTCCCTTCTCTTCCGCGAATCAATGCGGTCAGGGCGATGACGCCACCTTCTCCACGGTTATCGGCCCGAAATACGAATATGAGGTACTTGAGGCTCACAATCATGACAAGGGACCAAAACATCAGGGAGAGAATCCCCATTACATTGGTATGGCTGACGCTGATGCCGTATTCGCCGTGAAAGCATTCCCGAATGGCGTACAGGGGACTGGTGCCGATATCTCCGAAGACAACGCCCAAGGCGGCCAGCGAAAGCTTCACGAGACGGTTGTTCATCGTGCTTTGAGGACCCTGATTTTCTGATCTTTTCATGTCGGTCTCGTTAGGGTCTGCATCGCTCATAGCCGTCCATTTCCTCTCATGACGCTTCCGAAGGGTCGTTCAGAATCCGATGAATTGTTGGCTCAGGTAGATCACGCCGACCAAAAGGGCCAGCAACCCGGCCCATACGAAAATAGCGACTCTCACCATCCGCTTGGCCCTGGTGGATTCCCAGTAATGGCGGGGCCGGATGCCCTGAAACAGAAACATGCCGACGCCGGCAATGTTTACACAGATTATATTGGCCAGTGCCAACAGCAGGGCCTTGATGCCCATGACCGGATAGCCGGACCCCAAAAGGAGTCCGGCAGCGACAAGGGGCGGCAAGATAGCGACCGCCACCATTACCCCCACCAAAGCGGCTGATACACCGGAAGTAAATGCCAGTGCGCCTGCGCAGCCTGCTGCAAGGGCCAGGATGATATCGCTGTAGCCCACATCTGCAGGGCTTGCAATTTCGTTGATCTGAGGGTGAATGGGCATGACAAAGCCGAGGACCACGGCCAGAATCAGCGCTATGCCGATCCCTGCCCAATTGGACTTGAGTGCCCGGCGCGCCAGTTGGGCATCGCCGAGTGTCGTGGCCAGGGCCAGTGCCATATTGGGGGACAGGAATGGCGCGATCACCATGGCGCCGATGATGATTGCCACGCTGTTCCGCACAAGACCCACTGCCGCCACAATGGCCGATAACAGAATGGTCGGGATATAGTTCCTGGATATTTCGGTTGCGCCGCCGAGTTTCTCCGTAAGCTCCAGGCAGGCGACGCGCTCCGGAGAAGGTTTTTCAGCTTCAGGTTCTGTGTCGGCCTGTTCAGGTTCCTCTTCCGGAGCCTCCGGGGCGGGAGATGTCGCCATAACCTCGGTGAGAATGGCTCGGAATCCCTCGTGATGGGCAAAAATTGTTTCCATTGCCTGGATGATGGCTTCCACCTGGGAGGCTTCCGCCAGCACGTGCACCGCGGTCAGGTCTTCAGGGGTGTTCTGATCCCAGCGTTGGACAATGTTCAGACCCCTCAGAACCTCACTCGCAAGTTGGACACCGTTTTGAGGCACAAGGAATTCAATCAATCGCAATGCCATGGTTTTCTTCTCAATATCTAGCGCTGCGTGCCGGTAGTTTCGCTGTTGTCCAACATTTTTTCTCCGATCTTAAAATGGTCAGCAAAACCGGCGAGAAAGTTAACACAGACAGGATATGAATGCAAATACCAGGCGGCGTGCGATGTCAAATTTGAAGACTTGGTCTGTCAATTACTTCAACTTCAGTCATCGTGTGATTAGGAATCAATATCACCACCCAGATCGACACCTCAAAACACGAGTTTATCACAAACTCCAATTAGTTTGAATATGACAGAGGCATAGAGCAGGTGGTGTTCATATGCCGCTGAAAAGCAGGGCTGAAACCGTCATTCGAAGTACTCTGGAACCGATGGACTTTGAAGGCTTCATTTGGTAGAGTCGATTAATTTAGGGTACTCGAAACGCATGATGACATTGGTTACGTTTAGAAACTTTTGTATCGGCATTTTCGATAAGAAGTCCGGACTCTCAAAGCCCATAATCCCAGATTGAATTCGATTCATGGTTTCGATAACAAAAGAACCTTATCCGTAGTGACACCAAAGGGAGGTTATAGCCGTGCGACGAAAACTGCGTTGGGTCCAATTTTCACTTGGTCTTCTGTTCAGCCTTTTCTCTTTCTGTTCTGTTTCCCAAGCGTCCATGATCAAAGATGCCGAATCGGCGAAGCATGGGGAGGATGCGTCGAGGTATCGAATTGTGGACACCTATGAATTTACTGGATTTAAGCTGATTCAGTTTGAGCTGCCGACCCTTTCCATCTATTCTTACATGCTCATCAGTGACGGTCAGGCCTTAGTGGTGGATCCTGCCAGGGATATCTCTGTATTCCTGAATACGGCCAAAAAGGAAAATACGAAAATCATTGGCGTCTACCTGAGTCACTCCCACGCCGATTTTGTGGCAGGGCACATGGAAATGAAAAGGGCGGTAAATTGTCCGATCTATCAAAGTGACAAAAGCGGGGTTAAGTATGCCATCGAGGCCATCAAGGAGGGATCTACTATCCGAGTGGGTAAGACCACAGTCAAGTTCATAGAAACCCCAGGACACACGCCTGACGGCATGTGTGGCTTGGTCTATGGTCCTGGCAATCCGGATGTACCAGAACTCATGTTCAGCGGCGATGTGCTTTTTGTAGGAAGCGTGGGTCGACCTGACCTATTGGGTGAAACTGTCTCTGCAGCCTGGCTGGCCTCGGCTTTTTATGAGGCTTGGACCACTAAGATTTCCAAACTGAGCGACACCGTCCGTATTTTTCCAGCCCATGGCGCCGGCTCCCTCTGCGGGGCCCATCTCTCAGACAGCCCCTATAGCACTATCGGCGAGGAAAAGAAGTCCAATTCCTATCTGCAGCATAAGACCCGAAGTGCATTTGTCGCCAGTCTCATTCAGGATCTTCCCGAAGCACCTCAGTACTTCAAATATAACGCAGCCATGAACAAAAACGGTCCGCCCCTCATTGACTGGGATAGGCCCCTGTCTCCTGAAAGGAGGCCCGATTCGTCTGTGACAAACCCGGAAAGGACCTATGTGGTGGACATCCGTGAACCTGACACTTATGCCAAGGGACATATCCCCAAATCGGTGAATATACCCTTGAGAGGTCGGTTTGAAACCTGGGTCGGGACCATGGTGCCGTGGGGTGCCAATCTGGTGCTGGTGGGGGACAAGGAAAAATTGAAGGAGGCTATCTTCAGGCTTTACCGGATCGGTTACCGCCCGGAGATCATTACCCTGGATACATGGAAGAAGGCGGGCCAGCCCATAAAGG
>JARRPY010000206.1:0-8850 GCA_037382425.1 Deltaproteobacteria bacterium | reverse complement strand
ACGCTCGAGCAGTAGCCGTGGTCGCACTGGTTCTGGTCCCTCGAGCCCACGCACTGCAGCCACGCGATCTTCTCCGGCGCCTTCCCGTCCGACGGCCGCTTTAAATGGCCCTGATAGGGTCCGGTGGCGCTCAGGATTCGTTCAAACTCCATGCTCGTCACCACGTTCGGGTATCTCGCATACCCGTACGGCTCCAATACACTCGGGTCAAACGCCTCAAACCCAGGCGATAATATGATCGAACCCACGTCCAGCGTCACGTCTTGAGGCTTTTCCGCGTGGGTCTTCAGGGTCACCGCTTCGGCCTTGCAGGCCGTCACGCACTGATAACACTCACAACATCCCCCACAATTGAGGCAGCGCTCCGCCTCGTGTTGCGCCGCCGCTTCGTCCACCATAAGGGCGAATTCCTCAAAGCCCGACACCGCCTTCTCCGGAGGTAACTTGGGGATCTCCAAACGCTCTTTTGTCGGTTCATTCTCAGGAATTTGAACCCAGTTTTCTCCGATGGGGGGCTCCTCTTCCCATTCCGTAGGCAGGGATTCTCCTCTGAGATACATGCCCATATACATGGCCGCGCGCTTGCCCGCTTCCACCGCTTCAATCACCGTCGCAGAGCCGGTGATCGCATCGCCGCCCGCGAACACCCCCGGCTGACCGGTCTGGAGCGTCTCCGGGTTGACCACGATATGATTCCATTTGGACACCTCCACGCCGGAATCGGTGCCCAGATATTCAAGATCCGGCTCCTGACCGATGGATGAGATCACCACATCCGCCTCGATGAAAAACTCCGTGTCCTCGATGGGGATGAACTTCCGTCTTCCCGTGGTGTCCGGATCCGTCAACCGGGTCCTGACGCATTCAATGCCCACCACCTGATCGTTTTCGATCACCACCCGCCTCGGCAAGGCCTGAAAATGCATGTTGGCCCCCTCGGCCTCGGCGGTCTCTTTCTCCTCGGGTTCCGAGCCCATCTCGTTCTCGGAAAAGGGCTCCACCATGTTGACCCGCTGGGCGCCCAGGCGTAGGGCGACCCGGGCCGCATCCATACCCGAATGGCCGGCTCCCAGCACTACGACGCGGCCCGGGAGGGCCGTTCTCTCGCCCATCCAGACCTCCCTTAAAAACCGGGTCACATGCAGGAATCCATCGGGATGATCTTCACCGGGGATGCCGGTCTTCAATCCCTTCCAGGCCCCGGTGGCCAGAAAGACGGCGCTTGCCCCGTGGGCCCGGAGTTCTTCAATGGTGATGTCCTCTCCGAGCCGGGTGTTGGTATGAATCTCGATGCCGTAGCGTTTGAGGTTCTCAATCTCCGCATCCAGCACCGCCCGGGGCAGCCTGAATTCCGGAATGGCGTACCGCATCATGCCGCCGGCCTCGGGCATGGCCTCGTACACACTGACCTTATAGCCGTCAAGGGCCAGAAAGTAGGCGGCGGTCAGGCCTGCGGGCCCGGCACCGATGATGGCGACCTTTTCATCTTTAGGGGTGATGTCGGGAACCGGGATGTCGCTGAGGTTCACATGGTCGGCCGCCACGCGTTTGAGTTCCCGAATGGAGACGGCCGCATCCACTTCGAGACGGCGGCAACTCTTCTCACAGCGATGGGGGCAGATGCGTCCCAGCACACCGGGAAAAGGAAGATCCCTCATGATAATGTCGATGGCTTCCCTGTATTTCCCCTGCTTCACCATCTGGACGTATCCCTGGACATTCAGATGGGCCGGGCAAGCCATCCTGCATGGGGACTTATCCAGTTTTTCTATGGCAAACCCGCCGGGTATGGCCTGGGCATAGGGTTTGTAAGTCGCTTTTCGGTTGGCCAGCGCCATGTCGTACTCGCTGGGCCGTTCCACCGGGCATATCTCTGCACAATCTCCGCACCCCGTACAGGCGTCCGCATCGATAAAGCGGGGGGTCTTGTGCAGGGTAACCTCAAAATTCCCCTCATCCCCTTCGATCTTTTCAATAGTTGAGCATGTGTGGAGCTCGATGTTAATGTGCCGGCCGACCTCGACCAGTTTCGGGGAGATAATTCACATGGCACAGTCATTGGTGGGAAAGGTCTTGTCCAGTTGGGCCATGACCCCTCCGATGGCCGGGGACCGCTCCACGAGATGCACGTAGAAACCGGAATCTGCAAGATCCAGGGCCGCCTGCATGCCGGCGATGCCACCCCCCACCACCATGACGGCACCCTGAACATCGGGATTTTTGTCTTTTGTCATTCAATCATCTCCTCAAACGAAAGCCATATCGCTTGTTTTTCACGTATCAACCCTTACCATCCCACTCGACTCAAAAACGCAATCAATCCAGCGTATATAAAAAATATAAAGACGCCCCGTCAAGAAGTATTTCCACCATTTACCCATACCAATCCGGTCGCTCATTTCCTTGATCGGTACGCCGTTTTGTGCTGTAATGCACTTCCCTGAACTCCGCAGGATCGCCGGGGATTGTACCCGATGCCCTCGCGAGGTTCGCCACGAAAGGAAAAAAGAATTCACAATGGAGAAAAACGATCTATTCAAGGATCAGTCGACCCTTGATGCACTGCTTCAGAGCGTCACCGATTATGTCATCGGAGTCAATAAGAATTACCAGATCATCATGGCCAATGACCTGTTCGAAAATGAATTTGGTATGGCCCCGGGTAAGACTTGTTTCAAGGCATGGAAGCAGACGGGGGAAAAATGCGAAAACTGCCTCGTTGATATGTCTTTTAGGGATGGGCAACCGCATGTGAGTGAGGAAACGGTCATCCGGAAGGACGGAAGCACGGCGCAGATGCGCATCCGCTCCACACCGGTTAAAAACCGGAATGGAGACATCGTCTATGTCCTTGAAACTGCAAGGGATTTGACCGAGCGAAAACGACTGACGGGCGAACTGAATGACTTCAATGTCAACCTGGAAGGCGCCATCGAAGACCGATTGAGACACCTGTCAAAATCAGAGGAAAAATACAGAACCATATTTGAACGGTCGCTGGACGCCATCTTACTGACCGACGCAAAAGGCAAAATTCTGGAAATCAATCCGGCGGCCTTGAGGATCCTCGGCTTTGAGAGCAGGGAAGAGACGCAACAACTCGGCTCTTCTTTGACCCTGTTCGAAGACAAGGACAAACTCGCCGTTTTTCAGGAAAAAATATTCAATGACGGTTTCGTCACTGAGTATGAAACCCAGCTGAGGCGCGTGGTCATCGTTCGGGACATCACCCGGATGAAACGGGCCATGGCGGAAATTGAAAAACAAAACAAACGACTGGCCACGCTCAACGCCATATCCATGAAAGTCAACAGCTCTCTGGACTTAAACGATGTGCTCAACAGCACCATCGAGAAAATGCTCGAGATTGTTGAACCGGACAGTGTCCGGATTTATCTGCTCAATGGTGAGGGCAAAATGCTCGATCTGGTTGCCCATAAGGGCCTTTCCCCCCGGTTCATTGAAAAGCCTTACGTGAAGAGACGGGAAATCGGAGACGGACTACTGGGAGAAACCGCACAAACCGGCCGATCAAAGGTGGTGGACAACCTCCAGCGAATCGACCATCCCCATGTGGAATCGGTGGTGGAGGAAGGCTTGAAGTCCACGCTCTATCTGCCGCTCACCTCGGGGGGGAAACCCGTGGGGGTGATGTGCGTATCCAGTCACACCCACTTCCATTTCCCCTACGACTATGTGGGCTTTCTGACCGGTATCGGAAATCAGATCGGTACGGCCATCCACAATGCAGACCTTTACAAGAACATCAAGAGCGCTTACCAGGAACTCAAGGAAGCCCAGGAGCAGGTCATCCGATCCGAGAAACTGGCGTCTTTGGGCAAGCTGTCCGCCACCATTGCCCATGAAATCAACAATCCCATCGCGGCGGTGCTGACCTATATCCGGCTCATGATGAAACTGCTGGCTCGGGGCCAATATGCAGAGGAACGAAAAGATGACATCTCACGATACCTGGACACCATGGCCTCTGAAATGACCCGGTGCGGCGACATCGTCAAGAATCTTCTCGCCTTTTCCCGGCGCACCAAAACCGACTTCAAGCCACACGCCGTGAAAGACATCGTGGAAAGGACCCTGGCACTCATATCTCACGATCTCGACCTCAAACAGATCCGGGTGAAACTGGAGCTGAAACCGGACCTCCCCAAGGTCCAGTGCGACTTCAGGCAGATGCAACAGGCCCTTTTGAATCTCATCGGCAACGCCTCCGAGGCCATGGATAGCGGCGGCGTCCTGACCCTATCCGCCGAACATGAATACGAGCAAAGTCCGTTCGTGGCCATATCGGTTGCCGACACCGGCTGCGGCATCTCCAAGGAAAATCAGAAAGATATCTTCGAACCCTTTTTCACCACCAAGGCCGAGGGAAAAGGGGTGGGGCTGGGCCTGTCCGTGGTGTACGGCATCATCACAAACCACAACGGATCCATTGAGTTGGACAGTGAGGTGGGAAAAGGGAGCGTCTTCACCATCAGACTGCCAACGGCATGATCACCAATGCCGCCGATCCTTTATAAATGTTCACCTTAGGTTGGAGAAGATAGCATATGAGCAGAAAACCCCGCATTCTCGTTGTCGATGATGAAGCCCCTATGCGCGAAAGTCTCAATGACTGGCTGAAGGAAGACGGTTACGACGTGGGCCTCGCAGCCAACGGCGAAGAAGCCATCCAAATGGTCCGGAAGGATGAATGGGAAGTGATCCTGCTCGATCTCAAGATGCCGGGCATGGACGGCCTGGACACGCTCAAGGGGATCAAAGCGGTCAGCCCGGAGTCTGAAATCATTATGATGACCGCGTATGCCACCATCGACACGGCGGTTCAGGCCATGCGGGAGGGGGCCTTTGATTATCTGGTCAAACCCTTTGATCCGGATGAAATTGAACTTCAGATCAAGAAGATCATTTCCCACAAGGAGGTGGTACTGGAAAACATTTTGCTCCGCAAAAAGCTCGAAGAACGGACCCAATATGACGAAATCATCGGGAAGAGCGCGTGTATGCAGGAGATATTTGAGCTCATCGACCGTGTGGCCCCCACGGATTCCACCGTTCTCATTACCGGAGAGAGCGGGACCGGGAAGGAACTCATTGCCCAGGCCATCCACGCCAACAGCCAGCGGGCCTATATGCCCTTCATCGCCGTGAGTTGCGGGGCCCTTCCGGATACCTTACTCGAGAGTGAACTTTTCGGCTATGAAAAAGGCGCCTTCTCCGGTGCTGAGCACACCAAGCGGGGACGCTTCGAAATGGCGGACGGAGGAACCCTCTTTCTGGATGAAATCGGGGACATCAGCCTGAAGACTCAGGTCGATCTCCTACGGGTGCTCCAGCAGAAGGAATTTACGCGACTCGGGGGAGAAATCCCCATTCAGGTGGACGTCCGAATCCTGGCGGCGACCAACCGCAACCTCGAAGCGGCGATTCAGGACAAGCGGTTTCGAAAAGACCTCTACTATCGGCTCAACGTGATCTCCATCCACGTCCCGCCCCTCAGAGAGCGCAAAGAGGACATCCCTCTTCTGGCCAAGGCGGCAATGCACAAGAGCTGCCTGGAAATGAACAAGGAGCCGGGAATCATTTCGCCCGCCGCCATGAAACGGCTGGTGGATTACGACTGGCCCGGCAATGTGCGGGAACTGGAAAACATCATCGAGAGAGCCCTCGTCATCGGTCGGGGTGACGAAATCGTGCCCGAAGACCTCCCCTTTCCATCCGACAAACCGAAGGACGTTGAATATCCCCACTCTTTGAAAGCCATGGAGAAAAATCATATCACCCGTATTCTTGAGCAGGCGAACTGGAATATCAGCCAGGCGGCCCGTGAACTGGAAATCGACCGCCAAACCCTATACAACAAGATCGAAAAGTATGGAATCGAAAGAGGGTAATGTCTCCTCCCTGTCATGCGTTACCATCTGCCGTATCGGTCCTGTTGATCCGTTCATTATCGATCACCTGTCACACTGCATCTCCTCCGCATGTGGGCTCGATTGCACGGTCTGTGAAGAGATAAGCGCCCCTATACACGCCTTTGACGAAAAACGCCGCCAGTACAATTCAAAGCAACTCCTCAAACAGCTCATCGGCCTGAGACATCCTTCCCTGAAGTTTCTGGGCGTCACTCAGTTGGATCTCTTCGTGCCCATCTTGAAATACGTATTCGGGCTGGCCCAGATTCAGGGTCAGTGCGCCATTATCTCCACCTGCCGTCTCCGCCCCGAATATTACGGGCAACGGCCGGACCCGAGACGCTTTCTGGAGCGCATCGAGAAAACCGCGCTGCACGAATTGGGTCACAGTCTCGGTCTGACCCATTGCAGGGATTGCCGCTGTATCATGCACAGCGCCACCACCATTCAAGACACCGATAACAAGCGCCCCTTCTTCTGTCCGACCTGCCAAGAACTCTTCAGATGGCAGATGGCCCAGTGCGTCCCCCATGTCGACGGCACCTGCCCATGAGGAGGGATGTCGAACTTTTCGACAGGCTGCCGTTTTTTGGGACAATTTTGGCATTCGTCTAAAAATATCAATCGCTTAGCATTTGCTTATTCTCTTTTTGCCTTCGGTTTGTCCATTTTTTCGACAAATCGATTGATTCCCCCTTTCCAGAACAGATTAACTTATTACATAATGAAATCAATGGGTTATAATTATTTAAACCTTAATGGTCCTGTATGGCACAGCAATTGCTCTACATAAGAGGCAAATGACACGACATTTACTAAAGGAGGATCAGGCGATGGCGAAAGCGGAGAAGAAAGAATCCATGAAAATTGTACCCCCTGGGAAGAAAAAATGCGTCTGGATGGAGGCCGGGGTCGTATCATACAAACTGTGTGACAACAATTACGACTGCCCCACCTGTGTGTACGATCACGCCATGCAGGTAAAGGTAGACCGCCAGAAAGCGGCTGCCCAGGCCCAGCCGATTGAGACCGCGCCCGATAAGTTCACCGATTCCTGGGTGGACAAGATGATGCGCTTCCCCGCGTCGAAGCGCAAATGCCGGTATATGATTACCGGTGAGGTGGATCGTAAAATCTGTCCCAACGCCTATGAATGCGGGACCTGCTCCTTTGATAAAATGATGCAGCAGAGATTGCAGGCCGAACCCCTGCCCGTCGGCACCCCTGCCGAGGTCGGTGGATTTGAACTGGCCGAAGGATTTTATTATCACGACGGACACACATGGGCACGGACCGAATATGGCGGTCGGGTCCGGGTGGGTCTCGACGATTTCGCCCAGAAGCTCCTGGGGAAACTCAAGAGGATCGACCTACCCAATATCGGCCACGAAGTCAGTCAAGGGGAAAACAGCTTCAAGGTGACCCGCAACGGCGACACGGTCGGCGTGCTTAGTCCGGTAGACGGCGTGGTCACCCGGATCAATGAAAAACTGCTGGATCACCCGGAGCTGATCAACAGCTCTCCCTATGAAGATGGATGGCTGGCGGTCATCGAACCCACCAAACTGCGGAAAAACCTCAAAGGATTATATTACGGCGATGAAGCGTCCGCCTACATAGAAGAAGAAAAAGACAGACTCTTTCATGTGGCAAACGACGACCTTCATGTGTCGGCGGACGGGGGCACGAGCGTGGAGGATATCTCTCAGGAGGTGGAGGGTGAGGCCTGGGCCAAGCTGGCAAATACCTCCCTCAGGAGCAAATAACCCGGCATAACGTCTTCCCGAACAGAGAAAAAAGCCGGCCGTGCTGCATCGCCGGACGGATTTTTTATTTCGCTTCTTTTTGGAGCCCTTCGGACAGGTAGGCGTAAAGGTCCTTCACCTTCAGGTCCATATCCACACTGCTCAGGGCACAGGTCAGGTGAATCTGGCATTTGGGGCAGGCCGTAATCAGGGTATTGGCCCCCGTTTTGAGGGCTTCTTCCAACCGCTCAATACGCATGGCCTTGGAGCAGTTGGAGCACTCCATCCAGGCGCTGGTCCCGCAGCAGAGCGAATTTTCCCGATTTCTGGGCATCTCCCGAAATGCCGCATCGGGAATCAGCTTCAACAGATCCCGAGGGGGCTCATAGATGCCAGATCCTCGACCCAGCCGGCACGGATCGTGATAGGTCACGGCGCCGTTGTTTGACGGTTGAAACGGAAGCGCTATATCCGGCATCTTTTCCGCCAAAAATTCGGTCACATGGCGCACCTCGAAGGGGAGTTCTCCGAAAAACTTGGGATAATACCGTTTGAAGGTCATATAGCCTTCGGGGCAACTGAACAGGACGGTTTTGGCCTTGGAGGCCTTGATCACGTCCAGATTCCGCGACGCCAGTTTTTTAAACAGTTCCTCCTCGCCGCTCCACAGGGCATCGTGACCGCAGCATCTCTCCTCGTTGCTGATGACCGGTGTAATCCCCATTCGGTTCAGGAGGCCAAGCACATGCCGGGCCGTATCGGCGGGCGATATGTCCAAGTACTCGAAAATCACATCGAAATAGGGAAGACATCCCACAAAATAAAAATAGTCCCCTGTCTCGGCAAACTCGCCTGCTCCTTCAGTCCATGCGGTCCGCTGCTGTGCGACCTCCCCTGCCTGCAGATGGACAATACTCTGGAGCATCCCATGATGGCTCTCCAAGGGAATATTCCCTGCCCGCCTGGCCTTCTCCCTGAATGAACGGATGAATTCGGGAAAATCAATCTCCACCGGGCATCGCTCGCTGCATCGCCCACAGCTTAAACAGGCCCAGAGGAGCGGGCTTTTCAGGAGTTGTCCATCCGGGTCCTGCATGGACCGTTTGATCATCTGCCTCGGGGAAAAGTCCGGAAGCACTCGGCTGACCGGACTACTGCAGGTACACACCCCG
>JARRPY010000205.1:0-7269 GCA_037382425.1 Deltaproteobacteria bacterium | reverse complement strand
TCCTCGTCCGCCTTCATTAACGCCTCTAGGTCGCCGAAATGTTTTGCCAGGGCGATGTCAAAGAGCTTGATGACAAAACTTCCCACGGCCCCATCAAACTCGGCATTACCGCCGGCCAGATTCGTGCCGATCACACGGCCCTGCCTGTTGGCTAGAGACCCCAGAGGCCAGTATCCGGGTTTTCCGGTGACCAGGTTGGTTATCTCAACGCAGTCACCCCCCGCATAGATGTCGGGATCAGAGGTCTGCAATCTCTTATTGACGACGATACCGCCGCCAGGCGAGACCTCGAGACCGGCACTCGCGGCAAGATCCGCGTTGGGAGTGACGCCCACGGCCATGACAACCATATCCGCATCCAAGGTCCTTTTATCGGTGACGACCTTTTGTATGCGGGTTTCTCCCTCGAACCTTTCGACCTTTTCTCCCAGAAAGAATGAGATATCATTTTCTTCCAGGTGATGCTGGGCCATATGGGCCATATTGGGGCTGATTATACCGGGAAGTATCTGGTCCATCACCTCTACCACGGTGGTTTCGATCCCCCAGAGATCGGCCAGGGACTCGGCTATTTCCAGTCCGATGGCCCCTGCACCGATGATGACCGCCTTTCCGACGTTGCCCTCGGCCACGTCCTTCTTGATGGCAATCGCCTTGTTGAGGTCCGAAACCGAATACACACCGTCCAGTCCGGAGCCGGGAATCGAGAGGTCTCTGGGACGGCTTCCGGTGCCCAGGACGAGCTTGTCATAGGAGAGTTCCCGTTTTGTTCCGTCAAGGACATTTCGGATCAAAACGGTTTTTTTATCCCGGTCGATGGAAAGGGCTTCGGTATTGGTGATGACATGCACATCTTTTGTGTCCAGGAAGAATTTCTCGTCACGACGCATATGGAAGCTGGTTTCCCGGAGCTGGTCGGCGTCGCTGACATCTCCGGATATAAAATACGGGATACCGCACCCACCGTAGGAGATGAGAGTGTCCCGGTCTACCATGGTGACCTTGGAATCGGGTTCCAGTCTCTTGAAGCGGCAGGCGGCCTTCGGGCCGAGCGCAACCGCGCCTATAATCACAATATTCTGTGTCATAAAATGAACTCCTTTGGCATCATTTTGCTATTCCTCCTGGGCGTTCCGCCAGGCTTCATCAAGGCGGATGTCAATATACCCAATAAGCGCTTCATCCCTTTCTTGCATATCGAAACAGACGGCGTCCTCACCGAGCAGACCTTCGGGGACAAAGTCGCCTTTTTCTTCGGGATCATTTATCATTTCACCGTAAAAACATATGGAAAGCCATCGGGGATCATCTTCGATCACATCGACCATGACAAAAAGTCCCCTGTTTTTCTGAGCGGTATGAACCGCCCTGAGAGAATATGTGATGCCGGGCCTGCTGATAAATTCGAGTGTAACCCCTTCTTTTTTGGCGAGGTCATCTCTAAAATGCAGAAACGTCTCCCTGTTTTTCTCGGGAGTTTCTTTCCAGTCTTCAATAAAGTCATTCAGTTCTGAATTTGTTTCATTCCCCATGTTAACCTCCTTATATGATGTATTTATTCGTATTTCAAAAGAGGTTCGGATTTATACCCGAAATTAGGGTCAACCGGCCTCCTTTAACGTATCCCCCCTCAAGCGCCTCATGAGATAGATCGCGACGTTTCTGGGCTCATTGAAATATCCTCTTCTCGACTTCAGGAGATCGTCCGTCCCTACCTTATACGATTCAGCGACCGTTTTAAGTATCCTATCCGGATCAGGGGCGAGTAATTTGGCTTCAGGTATTTCCTCATTGCTTTTTTTGGAAAAAAACAGATCTTTCATCTTGTCCGCAAACTTTTGGGTTCCCAAAATAGGGGGCAGCTTTCCACCACCCAGTATCCGGTTGATCTCATCGGGAACCTCTTTTTTGACAAACTGTTTGTATAATCGGATACTTTCTGAATGGTCCTTTGAAAATAACGACAATGCATACCTTTTATGCAACCAGTCCCATTTTTTTGCATTGGATAAATACCCTTTGTGGCTGCTCCAATTGTACTTCTGAAGCGTATTAACCGAGCCCGCCTCGAGTGGATTCCTGTGTATATACCTCAGTAACTCCAGAAGGTAGCTGTCAGCTTCGATAAGAATGGATTTATATCGCCCTCTGAATAATGGCCCGTCACAATGATGGACCCTATTGTAACGCTGCGTATACACACTATTCAGGTGCCTCATGGCTCTGGATAGGTTGGCATCAGGCGTTTGCACCAATAAGTGATAGTGATTGGACATCAAACAATAAGCAGCGACCCTTACATCGTAATCCTCAACAATTTCCATGAGGAGATTCACAAAGGCTTTATAATCCCCATCCTCCCAAAAGATCTCATCACCGCGTCGAGCGCGATTCATCACATGATACCATGCATCCGGATATTGAATTCTTAGTGGCCTGGACATGATGGTTATATATCAAAATGGGGATCAACAGTCAACAGTAGATTTGACCCCTGTCTGAGGCGTTTCTCGAAACGGACGATATCGTATACGCATCAGCGGTCCTTATGCTGAGCCGCCATAACCGACTTCAGCTTCTGCATGAACATTTTGCCTTGAACCTTGGATCTCTCCCTCAGGGGAATGGGATATTCATCGCCCAGGGCCCAGAGGATCTCTTCTAGGGAATAGTGGGTTTTGACGCCGACGGTTTTGGCGCCCCCGCCGAGTTGCATGAAACATCCCGGGCAGTAGCAGTAGAGGTCCGAAGCCCCGGATTGCGCGATCTGCTCAATCTTCTTTGCGGCCACCCGGGCCGGCTGGGTCACGTCGAAATTATTGCGAATGATGCTCGGCATGCCGCAACATAAGTTTTGATCTCGGTTGTTAAAAAGCTCGATCACTTCCATACCCGCGTGCCGGTGCAGGCCCCGCACCGCTTCATAAAACCGATCCCCGAGCTCGCTGGAATAGCAGGAATCCGTTAATATCACCCTCTTTTCAATGGGCCGCTTAACTGTAAGCTGGCCGTTTTTTACCTTGTGCCAAAGCCATTCCCATATGGAGATCACTTCAAAATCAGGCTTTACCCCCACTCTTGCCAGAGATTGTTGAATGTGTGTGAACACGATCCGCAGTAGGTTACCAGCCGATCGGTCTGAAGGTTTTCAAACAGAGAAGCGGTGTGTTCAACCGTTTTGGCAAACGCCTCGAAATCGCCCATGCGAAAGGGCAACTCCCCGCAGCATGCATCCCGCGGGGCGTACTTGGGAAGGGATGCCAGCGCAGAAGAATGTTCGATCCCATAAGGGATTTCCCTTCCGATACACCCGATAAAAAGCACTTCCTCGCTTTTGGGCGGCGGCGCGGCCCACTTGTCCAGCACCGCCGCCTCTGATTGGGGTAACGTCTGGTATACGTCTGCAAAAACGGAAGTCTCTCCGAGTGCGGTAAACAGGTACTGCAGGTATTCGGGCACGCCCTTGCCCGATGCCCGGATATTGTCTGCAATCCGTTCCATGATCAGCGCGAGTGGATTCAGGCCGTGGGGGCAGTATTGATTGCAGTCGTAGCAAAACGTGCATTCCTTTAGCACCCGCTCGGTTTCTTCTCCGTGTCTTAGTCGTGCATGCTCATCCAGGGATTCTGCCTTGCCCATCCGCATGACCGGGCACTTTTGAAGACAGCGCCCGCAGTTTTTGCAGACGGTTTCACTTTTCCCATTCGGATCAAAGGCATTTATGTAGGAACCCGCTTTCATTGTATTTCTCTCTTCTCCGTTATGGGTTACCGTAACTGGCGTTTCTTTTCGGCATTTGTCAGATAATTACACCCGATCTTCTGCTGGTTGATCAAAAAAGTCAAGGACATCACTCCCGAGCCATGATCAGCGCGGATGCTGTAATTGAACGCCCAAGACAGTAAGGGCCTTCACGAGGATATGGCCATAGAAGGCCGGAGGATGGCCACCGCCAATGACCAGAGGGTTGGCATCATGGAGTTAGACGTACCTGCTCCATCGCCAAGACCCTCGATGATCCCATTCTCGTGGGCTCACGGATCAAATTGTCAAAGACGTTGTCTGGAAATTTTACATTGTGAAAAGGATGGGAACACGCGAGGGTGCCGGGGAATTTTTTTGTGGAACATTTTCTAAATAATGATATCATTTTAATGAGTTATGTAAATGTCACTTAACGCAATGTGGCATGCTTTATGCTTATTTGCGTGCGAGATGGGATCATGTATTTTTATCCACCCAGGCCGATAGAACCGTGGGGAGCACCAATAAGCCGGAGAAGCGCGCCAAGGGTGCGGCCGAAAATAATGAGATCAAGACGGGCGGATATGCCCAAAGCCGCTAAAGTGTGAACCATTAAACCGACGCATGTGTGGGTGTTATAATGATGTTTTTTCCCATTTCTAAGAGGGTGGTCCTATGAAAACAACAGTTGAGACCGAAGCCGAAAAGAACCGAAATGGAAAAGACTTTCCGCTCAAAATGTCTGAGGGGAAAGACATGCCGAAACTGGGTAGAGAATTCCTCCGTCACCTTTTCTATACGCAGGGAAGGACGCTTGAGCGGGCCACCCCGAACGATCTTTATATGGCCCTGGCTCACACGGTTCGGGATCAGCTCCTCGATCGCTGGCTGCACACGGTGGAAACCTATCCCAGCCGAGGGGTTCGATTTGTCAGTTATTTTTCGGCGGAGTTTCTCCTCGGGCCGCAGCTCGAGAATAATCTGATCAATCTTGGAATCTATGAGGAGGCGCGGGATGCACTGGAGTGGCTTGGATTAGACGTTGAAACGATCATCTATCAGGAAGAAGAGCCCGGACTGGGAAATGGTGGGCTTGGCAGGTTGGCGGCCTGCTATCTTGACAGCCTGGCCACGCTCGAAATTCCGGCTGTAGGCTACGGGATTCGCTATGAATTCGGCATATTTGACCAGGAGATCCGGGACGGCTGGCAGACGGAAGTGACCGATCAATGGCTTCGCCTGGGAAACCCCTGGGAGATACACCGGCCGGAAATCGCCTATCATGTGAAATGGGGCGGACACACGGAAGCTTATCATGACGACCAGGGATGTTATCGCGTGCGCTGGGTCCCAGGCCGGGAGATAAAGGGCACGGCCTATGACACGCCTATCGCCGGGTACGGGGTCAACACCTGTAACACCTTACGCCTGTGGAAAGCGGAGGCCGTGAAGTCTTTCGACTTCCAGGAATTTAATTTGGGAGAATATTACAAGGCGGTGAATGAGAAGGTTATCTCCGAGACGGTGACCAAAGTGCTTTACCCCAACGATGAACCCGAGGTGGGCAAAAGGCTTAGGCTCGCTCAGCAATATTTCTTTGTCTCCTGCTCTCTACAAGACATGTTGCGGATCCACTGTCTGATGGGGGGAAAGCCGGACACGTTTCATGAAAAGGCCGCCATCCAACTGAACGACACCCATCCGTCCATCGCGGTGGCCGAATTGATGAGGCTTCTGTTGGACGAAAACCGGATGGAATGGGAAAAGGCATGGCAGGTGACACAGGCTACCTTCGGCTACACGAATCACACCCTGCTCCCGGAAGCACTCGAAAAGTGGCCCCTTCGACTGTTCGGAAGCCTTCTGCCGAGGCATCTTGAGATCATTTACGAGATCAACCAACGGTTTTTGGATGAGGTTCGAGCGAAATACCCGGGAGAAGAGGCGCGTTGCACTCGCATGTCCCTGATCGATGAAAGCGGTGAGCGATATGTCCGGATGGCCCATCTGGCCAGTGTGGGAAGTCATGCGATTAACGGCGTTGCCGAACTGCACAGCGAGCTGCTGAAAAAGGATGTGCTACGGGATTTTTATGACTGTATGCCGGAGAAATTTACCAACGTGACGAACGGTGTGACGCCCCGGCGATTCATGCTTGTGAGTAATGGCAAGTTGAGCCATCTGATCAGCAGTAGGCTCGGCGATGGCTGGATCAAGAATCTTCAGGAATTGAGAGGGCTCGAGACTTTCGCCGCCGACCCCGATTTCCAGGAAGCGTGGCAAAGAATCAAACGGCAGAACAAACAAAACCTGGCCCTGTTGGTGAGAGCCCGCACAGGGATAACGGTCGATGCGGACACCCTTTTTGATATTCAGGTGAAACGGCTCCACGAATACAAACGTCAACATCTGAACATCCTTCATATCATCACCCTCTACAACCGGATCAAACGGGACCCGAAGGCTGAATGGGTCCCCCGGACCTTTGTTTTCGGCGGTAAAGCAGCCCCTGGATACTTCATGGCCAAGCTGATTATCCGGCTTATCACCGGGGTAGGGGAGGTGATCAACGATGATCCGGATGTGGCCGGTCGTCTAAAAGTGGTGTTTTTCCCGGATTTCAACGTGAAAAATGCCAGATACATCTATCCTGCCGCCGACCTCTCGGAGCAGATTTCAACGGCGGGTAAGGAGGCATCCGGAACCGGTAATATGAAATTCTCCCTCAACGGGGCTCTGACGATCGGAACATTAGACGGAGCCAACGTCGAAATCCGGGAGGAGGTGGGGGCGGAAAACTTTTTCCTTTTCGGGCTGACCGCTCAGCAGGTCTATGAACTCAAAGCCGGTAGCTACACTCCGAAAGCGTATTACGATGCCGACCAGGAGCTGAGGGAGACCGTAGACCTCATATCTTCTGGATTTTTTTCCAGGGGAGACGGAAAGCTCTTCAAACCAGTGGTCGATTCCCTGTTGTATGGCGATCCCTATCTGTTGTTTGCCGATTACCGCTCCTATGTACAAGCCCAGGAGCGGGTGAGCCTTGCATACGGTGACCGAGCCGAGTGGACCCGCATGTCCATCCTTAATGTGGCGAGGATGGGGAAATTTTCTTCGGATCGTTCCATCAAGGAGTACTGCGAAAGAATCTGGCATGCCAAACCCCTCCCGGTGGCGCTTGGGAAGTACACGATCCAGGGATAGATTCCGGGCGGCGGCTTTGACGACACTTGAGCGATCTGTCCTAACTTGAAAAGGGGGGGCAAGAAATTTCCCGAGCCGACAAGACTGCTGGGGCTTCTCACAAATATCCCTCGTGCATGCGCATGAGGTTTAAATGTATGGTATTGAAATTAATGAAAAAGTCAATATGAAAAGCTCGATGTCCACGACGATCACCGCGCGGGGCACATCCCATGTCTTTATGGCAGATGCTCCATAAGCGCATCGGCCATGCTCGTTTCATAGTCCCTCAATCGGGCATTCCTCCTACATCAAAAAGTAGAGGGCGTCTTTATGACGCCA
>JARRPY010000204.1:0-5665 GCA_037382425.1 Deltaproteobacteria bacterium | reverse complement strand
ACGGATCATGGAAAAGGGGATGTCTTCTCCGGCCACAGACCGCACCGCCTCCACCCCATGATCCGTTTGAGCAACCCCGAAGAGACCTCGACGCAGCTGGCTCTTGCCGGAAAGGAAAGGGCCATAGATCTACTCAGGCACTACCTGAAATTCCGAAAGATATCCGGTGGGGTCATGTGTCTGATGGGATTTACCGGATCAGGGTCCCATGTGACGGGCGCAAGGCGTCGGGCCCGCACCGTTATCAGACGGCATAAGGGGGTGTCCGTGGGCAGGCCAATCGGGGAGGCCTGGAAAAAGAACCGCTTCAGGGCGCCCTATCTTCGAAATACGCTCTGGTCCCTCGGATACGCAGCGGACACGGTGGAAACCGCCGTTTCGTGGGACAGGGTAACCACGACCATGACGGCCCTTGAAAAGGCCATACGCGAGAGCCTGAGCCCAATGAACGAAAATGTGCACGTGTTCTCCCATCTCTCCCATGTGTATGCCACCGGATCGAGTATCTACACCACATTTCTCTTTCGGTTGGCCGGGACCCCGGAAGAAACCCTCGCCCGCTGGCAAGCCATTAAGACGGCGGCCAGCCGGGCCATCGTGGCTGCCGGCGGCACCATCAGCCATCAGCACGGCGTGGGTACGGATCACAGGGAATTTCTGGAAGCGGAAAAGGGTGTGGTGGGCATGGACATCCTCAGGGAACTGATGGCGAATGTGGACCCGGATGGACGATTCAACCCGGGAAAGCTCGTGGGAGGCGCGCCCGATGGATCTTGATACGGTGCCACGTGAGTGGGATGTGATCGTCATCGGAGGCGGGGTGACGGGTGCCGGAATCCTGAATGAGGCGGCCGCCACGGGGTTGAGGGTATTGCTCGTGGAGAGACATGACTTCGCATGGGGAACCTCCAGCCGGTCTTCCAAGATGGTGCATGGGGGTTTCAGATATCTCAAAGAAGGAAAAATCGCCCTGACACGGATTGCGGTGAGGGAACGGGAGCGATTGCTGCGAGAGGCCCCGGGGCTGGTGGAGCCGTTGGGATTTCTCCTCCCTGTTTACAAGGACAGGGGGCTTTCCAGGTGGACCTTGGAAATCGGCCTCTCAATTTACGACCTGTTTGCGGGGAGGAAGGATCACCGCTTTTTCGGTCTTGAGGCGTTTTCCATGATGGCTGCTCACCTGAAACAGGATAACCTGGTGGGCGGGTTCCGATTTACCGATGCCCAGGTGGACGATGCGAGGCTGGTGCTTCGCCTCATCGATGAGGCATGCGAATCAGGTCCTGATGTTATGGCCCTCAATTATGTCACGGTGAACCGTATCAGAAAGACCAGCGCCGGCCATGTCAAAGGCATAGATCTTTCGGATACAGAGACCGGTGAGGAACACTCCCTTTCCGCACCTGTGGTCATTAATGCCACCGGTTTTGAGGCGGAGACCTTTCACCGGTCTCCGGATCCCGGCTGTCATCTCCGGCCGCTAAGGGGGAGCCACCTGGTTTTTCCCATGTGGTGCCTCCCCACTGCACTGGCCGTCAGCCTGATTTTTCCGGAAGACGGCCGATACGGATTTGTCTGCCCCTGGGAGGGAAGGTTGCTGGTGGGCACCACGGATCTCGATCACCGACATGATCCATCCCTGGAGCCGGCCATCCGGCCTGACGAAGCAGCCTATCTCATGGAAGGGCTTCAAGAAACGTTTTCAGATGGACAATTCCCGGAAGAGGCGTGCATTGCCTCGTTTGCAGGGGTCAGACCCGTCCTGAGTAGAGGGGATAATACGGCACCGTCCCATGAATCGAGAGAACATGCGATCTGGGCGGATAAGGGCTTGATCACGGTGACCGGTGGCAAGTTAACCACTTTTCGAAAAGTGGCCCAGGACACTTTGAAAGCGGCTGCCCCTTTTCTGCAAGGCGCAACTACTGAACCTCGAAAAAAAGGGTCCGGTTTTATGCCTGTTTCAACGGGAGATGAAACCGGTCATCCACTCCCAGCAGAGGTTCGACGACGGTTGTACGGCCGATATGGGAAGGCGGCGACGCAACTCATAAGGGAGGCGACTCCGAAAGACCTCGATGCGATCCCGGGGACGTTGACCCTGTGGGCCGAATTGCCCTTTACGGCTGCAAGAGAGCATATCAGGCATCTTTCCGATCTCTTGCTGAGGCGGGTCCGGATCGGTATCTTGTGCCATGAAGGAGGCGCCCAATTTCTGGATCGGGTCGAGGCGATCTGTAGGCCGGTTTTGCCGTGGGACAGTGCCCGGTGGTCAAAAGAAAGAGCGGCGTACGCGAGGCTCTGGCAGGACAAATATGCGCCGCCAAAATGGGGTTAACCCTTTCGGTTAATGAGAGCCGCGAACCAGAAACCAGCGACCGGAAACCACTGCTCATGACGAACAAAGAACGCATCTTGGCCATAGACAACGGGACTCAGAGCCTCAGGGCGCTCCTGTTCGATCCACTGGGTACGCTTAGGGGTCAAGCCAGGGTGCCGTTCAAACCCTATGTGTCAAGGCATCCGGGGTGGGCGGAACAGGATCCCGATGTTTTCTGGAAGGCCCTGTGTGAGGCCTGCGATGCACTGTGGCACAAGGAAGGTGTGGACAGATCCCAACTCGCCGGTGTGACGCTGACCACGCAGCGGGGAACGGTGATCAACGTAGATAAAAACGGGAGACCACTTCGCCCCGCCATTTTATGGCTGGATCAGCGAAAGACGGACGGCCTGCCGTGGCTTAAAGGGATCTGGGGGATTTTGTTCCGCATCTTAGGCCTTAAAGATACGGTTTCTTATCTTCAGGCAGAGGCGGAGGCCAACTGGATCCGAAGCCACGAACCCGAGGTTTGGAATCAGACGCACAAATACCTACTCCTCTCCGGCTATCTGACCTATTGTCTGACCGGGGAGTTCCGGGACTCTGTTGGATGCCAGGTGGGATATATCCCCTTTGACTATAAACGGTTGAAATGGTCTGCGCCCTGGGATTGGAAGTGGCGTGCGTTGCCCGTGGACCCGGCTATCCTTCCGGAGTTGGTGCCTCCGGGGAGCCCCTTGGGTGTTATCAGCCGTTGGGCTGCAGGGCGGACGGGTATCCCCGAGGGGCTTCCCTTGATTGCCTCGGCCGCTGATAAGGCCTGTGAAGTGATCGGGTCGGGGAGTCTGGACCCATCCATCGGGTGCGTGAGTTACGGCACCACCGCCACCATCAATGTCACCCATGACAAATATCTGGAAGCCATCCGGCTTTTGCCTGCTTACCCTTCGGCCGTTCCGGGGGCCCATACCCTGGAGGTGCAGATCTTCAGGGGATTCTGGATGGTCAACTGGTTTAAGGAAGAGTTTGGTTATCCGGAGTGTCGGCAGGCTGAACTGGATGGGGTGGCGGCGGAGGCGTTGTTCGACCGGTTGGTGGCCGATATACCTCCAGGGTCCCTTGGGTTGATGCTCCAACCCTATTGGACCCCGGGGCTGAAGATGCCAGGTCCGGAAGCCAAAGGGGCGATTATCGGCTTCGGCGACGTGCATACCCGTGCCCATCTATACCGCTCTATTTTGGAAGGCCTGGCTTATGCCCTCAGGGAGGGGAAGGAGCGAATCGAAAAACGGACGCGAATCCCTATCGAACGGCTCCGGATCTCCGGCGGCGGGTCCCAGAGCCGTGTGGCCATGCAGGTTACTGCCGATGTGTTTGGGATACCCGCGGAAAAGCCCGCCACCTATGAGACATCCGGTCTGGGGGCCGCCATCGACGCCGCCGTGGGTGTGGGACTTCACAGGAATTTTCAAACGGCCGTTCAGGCCATGACCCATGTGGGTGAAACGTTCGAGCCTCATATTGAGATGCAGTCCCTGTATGACAGACTCTACAGGGAGGTGTATAAGAAAATGTATAAGAACCTAAAACCGCTTTATTCAAAGATACGGGAAATCACTGGATATCCCCGTTAAAAAATGATAGAGACTTCGGCTTTCCGGAATCGGGCATAACTCCCGAAGCATGCTGAGAGAATATGTGTCAAGAGACCAATTGGAAATAGGAGGAGCGTATGGTTAACGTGATGATTCATCCGGCAGATTATATGAATGTTCGCCAGGCGGTTGATCGGGCCTTCGAGTTGTTCTCCTTGGATGTCAAGGGGAAAAAAGTATTGATCAAACCCAATGTGCTTCGTGCGTCCGGATCGGAAGAGGGGATTGTGACCCATCCGGCCGTTCTCGGGGCCGTGGTGGACAGGGTGGAGGAAATGGCGCCGGCATCACTGGTGGTGGGTGACAATCCCGGGTTGTTCAACTATGGGGCCAATGAAGAGAGCTTTCAACAGACGGGATTGATGGCGGCGGCCAAAGGCTATTATCAAAACATCGGTAATGCCTCGGAGACCCTGAAATTCAATCCTGATTTCATGCCGAAAGTGAACGTGTCCGAGGCCGTGTTAGATGCCGATATCATCATCAGTCTCCCGAAATTCAAGACCCACGGATTGACCGTCATTACCGGTGCCGTAAAAAACAGCTATGGGATTTTACCGGGTGCCCAGAAGGCCCTGCTTCATAAGGCGGCGGGGTCTCCCGAACGCTTCCATGAAGTGATCGTGGAGGTCTTCGGCATTCGGGTGCCGGACCTCTTCATCATGGATGCGGTGGTCGGTATGGAGGGTAACGGTCCGGCCTCCACCGATCTGCGGGATATCGGTCTCGTTCTGGCCTCGGACAATGCCGTTGCGCTGGATGCAGTGGTGGCGAGGATGATGGGACTGGAACCGGGTCGTCTGAGGTTTCTTGAAAAGGCCCAAGAGATGGGATTCGGATCCTACGATTCCGATCAGATCAGGATCGAAGGCGCGTTCAAGGTAATACCCGAATTCAAGGTCCCGCCTTTGGGCGGTGAGGCAATTATGGGAAACCCGGAGATCCAAAACATCATCGATCAAAAGACCTCATTGACACCGCAAGCCGATCCGGAGCTGTGCACCGCGTGCGGGACGTGCGTGGACCATTGCCCTGCATCCGCGCTGACCATGGTGGATGATCTTCCCCGGGTGGATATCGAGCTGTGTGTGACCTGTTTCTGCTGCCAGGAGATGTGCCCCGAGAAGGCGATTACCTTGAAATGAGACATGTAGATCATGAAGAAACGAACCTTACTCAGTTGGAGCAGCGGCAAAGATAGTGCATGGGCCCTGTATCAATTGCAACGGGATTCCGCTGTTGAGGTGGAAGGATTGTTTAGTGTAATGAATGAACGGGTCAATCGTGTATCCATGCATGCCACACGGGCCGCGTTGCTCGAACGTCAGGCAAAGGCAGCCGGGTTGCCCTTTGATACCATTTATCTGCCGGACCCGTGTACAAATGAACAGGCCGATGCCATTATGGGAGAATATGTTGAAGCCCTCTCAGGCAGAGGGATTGAATGCATGGCATTCGGCGATTTGTTCCTCGAGGATGTACGACAGTACCGGGAAAAGCAACTGAAAGGAACAGGCGTCGAGCCGATCTTTCCATTGTGGAAGATTCCCACGGCAGAGCTGGCTGAGGAGATGCTCAAGGGGGGTTTGCGAGCATACATCAGCAGTGTGGATCTCAAGAAGCTTGCCGCAGATGTTGTGGGGCGCGAATGGACGAGGGAACTCCTGAACGAACTTCCTGACGAGGTGGA
>JARRPY010000203.1:5722-11419 GCA_037382425.1 Deltaproteobacteria bacterium | reverse complement strand
CGCGGGTCATCGACCCGGTGGATGCGGCAGGGCCACTGGGATGGGTCTTCCTCATAGAACCCCAGAAAAACGTCCGAGCCGGCGCCTTTCCCGTGCGTAAAGCAGTCCAGGATGGTGAGATTTTTATCCTCGGCCAGGGTCCCGAGTTTTTCCAGGAGATTCCTGGGGGATCTGTCGAAACTGACGTAGATAATGGGTCTGTCCTGGGCCTGAGACGCCTGGATAAAATTGAGACAAAAAACGGCGGCCAGACTCCCGACGTCATCGTACCAGACCACATTGTCCCCGATATACAATCCCCCCAGAAGCCGATCCAATTGGGTGACCCCTGACGCAACTCTGTGTCGCTTTGATGACATTGAATCAAGCCCCGTCATTGAGTTTGGTATGGGTTCCTGTTTTCATCCGTTTCTTTTAAGATTCACGGTAGCCCAATCGTCTGAGCGTGTCAAGAAATGGGCGGGAAGCCACCGGAGACACGGGACGGGCTTCGATCAAGAATGATTTTTTATGAAGTCGCCGTAGGGGGGATGCTTCCTTTCGACGAAGCCTCATTGAATCCAGTTTTCAGTTGACTATTGTCCATGATCCACTAAACATGGAGGTCTATCATCCGATGTCCGCCGCCACCGTGAATCGACGGGTGTCATTTTCGGGGAGTTCCTCATGGGTCACGACAGAAGCAGCATTCCCACCGATCCCTATTCGCGATTCAGGGCCTTTCACGACCTCATGGCCAAGAAGGTTCGCGAAATCCTGCTGGTATCCAGTCCCTACGATGCGTTTTTGTTGGAAGAAGACCAGAGTCTCGCCTCCCGGATCATCAATGAGTACAGCGGCCTGAATCTGAGCCAGCCGCCCCGGGTCACCCGTGCCGCCTCCGCAACAGAGGCCCGATCACATCTTGAGCACACCCGGTTCGACATGGTCATCACCACGCCCCATCTGGACGACATGGACCCCTTTTCCTTGGCTCAAAAGATCAAGACCATGCATCCGGGACTTCCGGTCATCCTCCTGGCCCAGAGCTTGAAGCGGATCTATCCGCCACCAAAAGACAAAACCGACCACGGAATCGACAGGGTATTTTTATGGTCAGGCAACTCGGATCTGCTGCTCGCCATCGTCAAAAATGCGGAAGACGCACTCAATGTAAAGACCGATACCCGCAGGGCCGGCGTCCGGGTCCTTATACTGGTCGAGGACTCACCGGTCTATTATTCTTCTTTTCTGCCGGTGATCTATAAGGAGATTGTAAAACAAACCCAGGCGGTGCTCAAAGCGGGTCTCAACGAAGAGCACCGGCTTCTGATTATGCGGGCAAGGCCGAAGATCCTCCTGGCCACGGACTATGAGCAGGCCATGGCGCTCTGTCAAAAATATGAACCGTATCTCTTCGGTATCTTGTGCGATACCCGCTTCCCGAGGCATGGCCGACCGGATGATGGTGCGGGGGTACGCTTGCTTGCCAGGATAAAGGAGGATATCCCCGATCTCCCCCTCTTGATGCTCAGCTCGGATTCGAAAAACAGGGAAAAAGCCGGCAAAATCCCTGCGGTTTTTCTGGACAAAAACCTGCCCAACCCCACATCGGAGTTCCACGATTTTTTTGCAAATTATCTAGGCTTCGGTGATTTCATATTCAAAATGCCCGACGGGCGCAGTATCGATCGGGCCCCCAACATTCACATATTTGAAGAAAAATTGGCTGATATACCCGCCGAATCCCTCTGGTATCATGCCAGGCACAACCATTTCTCCAACTGGATCATGGCCCGATCCGAGATCGCCCTGGCGTCTTCGCTGCATAACGTAAAGGCGTCTGATTTTGACAGCACCGCGGCCCTGAGAGGATATGTGATCCGCCGCATCCATGAGTTGAGAAAATTGAGGCAGAAGGGAGTGGTGGCACAATTCGACGGCCGGCATTACGATCCGGAAATCATGGATTTCGTCAAAATGGGCCACGGCTCCCTCGGCGGCAAGGCGAGGGGCCTGGCCTTCATGGCCGGTGTGCTCCACCAAAACAAGGAACTTCATGAGAAATATGGCGATATCACCATTGACATCCCCAAGACACTCGTCCTTTGTACGGACGGATTCGAGTCCTTTGTCGCAGGGAACCATTTGACGCGATTTGCGTGTGAAGACGCCGCGGACGAGGCCGTGGCCGCCGCCTTCTTGGACGCCACACTGCCGGAGTGGCTCACAAACGACCTTAGCGCCTTTATCGGCCACGTCCGCTATCCGCTTTCCATCCGATCATCCAGTCTCCTGGAAGATGCCCAGTTTCAACCCTATGCCGGTTTGTACAAAACCTACATGATTCCCAACAACCATCCGGATGCCTCGGTACGACTGAGTCATCTCATGAACGCCGTCAAACTGGTCTACGCATCCACCTATTACGAAGGACCCAAGGCATTTGCCCGTAACACCGCCAATCAGCCCCAGGAAGAGGCCATGGCCGTCATCATCCAGCAGGTGGCGGGACAACAGTATGGAGATTTCTTCTACCCCGCCATATCCGGGGTCTGCCAGTCCCACAACTTCTATCCGGTCCCCCCCATGAAACCCGAAGAGGGCATCGCCCATATCGCGCTGGGCCTGGGAAAGACCGTCGTGGAAGGGGAAAGGTCTTTGCGATTTTCCCCCAAGTATCCCCATATGCTTCCGCAGTTCTCCACCGTCGATGACATGTTAAAAAATGCGCAGCGTTCCTTCTACAGCCTGAGACGGCCCGACGCCCCGGCCGCCCTCCGATTCCAAGAACGCGCCAACTTGGAAAAAAGAGAGATCAATGATGCCGAGGCGGAATTTCCGGTGCAGACCCTTTCGAGCACCTATATCCCCGAAGAAAACCGTGTTCGGGACACGGGCTTTATCCCGGGCCCCAAAATCCTGACCTTTGCCCAGATACTCAAACACCGGACGTTTCCCTTGCCGGAACTGCTGGTTGATCTCCTTCACATCGGCCGCAAGGGTATGGGCTGTCCGATAGAAATTGAATTTTGTGTCAATCTATATCCGGACAAAGAACCCAAAGGGGATTTCAACTTTCTCCAAATCCGGCCCATGGTGGCCAACGAGGGGGGCCTTGAAGTGGACATCACCCGGGAAGATCTTCGGGCGGCCGTCTGCCGGTCCGCGCAGGTCCTCGGGAACGGCACATTCAATCGAATCGCCGATATCGTCTACGTCAAGCCCAGCGCGTTCAGAAAGGACGCCACCCCGCAGGTGGCCATGGAAGTCAACACGTTAAATGCCGGTCTGAGTCACGAGAATCGGCCCTATCTGCTGGTGGGTCCGGGAAGGTGGGGCTCGGCGGACAGGTGGCTCGGCATACCCGTCAAATGGAATCATATCTCAGGCGTGGGGGCCATTGTGGAGTTGAGAAACAGCGATTTAACGGCCGATCCCTCCCAGGGATCCCATTTCTTTCAGAATATCACCGCCCTGGGTATCCCGTATCTGACGGTGACAGAGGGGGATGAGGATGCCATCGACTGGGAGTGGATGGAATCGCTTTCCGAGGTCCGGGAAACCCCCTTTTTGAGGCATGTGAGACTCGAGCATCCCCTCACCATTAAAATCGACGGGCGGAAAAGCCGCGGCGTGATCGTACGCCATACTGAGGAGGCCACATCACCATGAGCAAAATGATGGACCGGTCCTGTTCGCCGAAGCAGTGGCCAAGAATCAACATGGAGAAATGATGAATCATATTTTCCGATTTTGAGGTCGGGGTGTGACGCCCTTGCCGAGGTAGTAAAACGACGTGGCTATCAACAGCATGACATCATCAAAGAACACCGACGACAGCAGCGGGAAATCCGCCGGCTGCGAATTTTCAATCATAAATAGGGGAGATTCCATATGAAAGAGGTTTTAAAGAGAATTGAAGAGAAAGATCCGGAGCAGACGGAATTTCATCAGGCGGTTCAAGAGGTCCTGGAAACCGTACAACCGGTCCTGGACCGCCATCCCGAGTATCGCCACGCCGCCGCACTGGAACGAATCACCGAACCGGAACGGGTCATCATGTTCAGGGTTCCCTGGATGGATGACCAGGGGCATGTACAGGTGAACCGGGGGTACCGGATCCAGATGAACAGCGCCTTGGGGCCCTACAAAGGAGGGCTCCGATTCCACCCTTCCGTGAATCTGAGTATTCTCAAATTCCTGGCCTTCGAACAGGTCTTCAAAAACGCCCTGACCACCCTCTCCATGGGCGGGGGAAAAGGCGGGTCGGATTTCGATCCCAAAGGAAAATCCGACAGCGAGGTGATGCGATTCTGCCAGAGTTTTATGACCGAGTTGTCCCGTCATATCGGCCCGGACACCGATATCCCGGCCGGGGATATCGGCGTTGGCGCGAGAGAGATCGGATACCTCTTCGGTATGTACAAACGACTCACAAACGAGTTCACCGGCGTGCTGACCGGGAAAAGCCAGAATTGGGGCGGCAGCTTCATCCGGCCCGAAGCCACCGGTTACGGATGTGTCTATTTTGCCGCTGAGATGCTCAAGGTCCACGGCGGAAACCTTGAGGGAAAAACCTGCCTGGTATCGGGCGCCGGGAATGTGGCCCAACATACGGTGGAAAAAATCCTGGACATGGGAGGGAAGGTGCTCACCCTGTCCGATTCCTCAGGCTACATCTATGATGAAGCGGGCATCGATAAGGAAAAGCTGGCCTTTGTCATGCGGCTCAAAAACGTCAGACGCGGCAGGATAAGAGAATATATCGACACCTACAGGGAGGCGGTCTACACCGAAGCCGACGCCACGCGGGATCACAATCCCCTCTGGAATCACAAGGCCGATTGTGCGTTTCCCAGCGCCACCCAGAATGAGATCAACAAAAAAGACGCCCAAAATCTGGTCAACAACGGAATCACCCTGGTTAGTGAAGGGGCCAATATGCCGTGTACACTCGAAGCGGTGGACATCTTTCTCCATAACAAGATTCTCTATGCCCCGGGCAAGGCGGCCAATGCCGGGGGCGTGGCCGTATCCGGATTGGAAATGGCCCAGAACAGCAGCCGCCTGAAGTGGACGAGAGCGGAAGTGGATGGACGACTCAAAATCATCATGAAGAGCATCCATCAAACCTGTCTGGAAGCCGCCGCCGAATATAACATGGAGGGCAACTACCTGGCCGGCGCCAACATCGGGGGCTTCGTCAAAGTCGTCGATGCCATGTTGGATCAAGGATTGGTGTGATACCGGTCCTCCTCATTTATGGAAACCTTTTGCCGAATCATAGCTCATGCCCATCCACGAATACCAATAGGGCACTAAAGCGTTTCCAATTCAGAAATGAGCCATTTTTTGCAAGGTAAAGGAAAACAAGGCGTTACGCGGAGGCGTACGATAGTACGCCGCACAAGAAACTCCGCAGGTTGACGCTGAGATTGCGGAAAAGAGCCATTTATGGATGGAAACTAGCTCATAAGAGGAAGGCCGCTTACTTGACAACTGCGGTTATGCTGTATATTCTATACGTATAAAGTAGAGATCTTGGCAGTGAGGAGAATGAGTCATGAAATTATCCACCCGAAGTCGATACGGCACCCGGATGATGCTGGACTTGGCCCAGAATTATGACAAAGGACCGGTACCCATTCGGGACATCGCGAAGCGACAGGATATATCCGTCAAGTACCTGGAGCAACTCATCATCCCCCTGAAAAA
>JARRPY010000203.1:0-5624 GCA_037382425.1 Deltaproteobacteria bacterium | reverse complement strand
ATGCTTTCAAAAGCGCCACACCAAATCAATGTGGGAGAACTTGTCAATGTCCTGGAAGGCGGGCTGGACGTCGTCCATTGCGTGGGCAATCCTGATGCGTGCGACAAACAGCTGGAATGCCCGACGCGGGGGGTGTGGGAAGAAGTCTCCAAAGCCATGCTGGATAAACTCAACTCGACCACACTGTCAGACATGATCGCAGGCGACTGACTTTTGATAGAAACATGGAGGAAATAGACGATGCAAACCATAATTGTTTTGATCATTATCGCCATGGCCCTTTTCTTTACCGCCCGATGGACGTTTAAAAAGCTCAGCGGAAAGAAGATGAACTGTTGCGGGGACAAGGGATCGTCCCGACCCCCCTGTGCAAACAACTTACCCAGTTGTTGCCGGCCACTTGATTTGGGTGGAAAGCAACAATAAGTGAAGACAAAAAACAGTCTACGCTATTGAGGTGGGGGTCAAACAGCCTGGGTCGACGTTGTCTCTCAAAACCATAGACCCATAGACAATCAAAAGGAGATTAACATCATGGAAAATATAACATTATCTGTCCCTAATATCTCGTGTGGTCATTGTGTCATGGCCATCCAAAAAGCGCTGACGGAAACGGATGGCGTCAGCAAGGTGGAAGGGGATCCCAACACCAAGGAGGTTCGTGTAGAATTTGATGCGCCGGCCACCCTGGCCAAAATCAAATCCACTCTAAAAGACATCAACTATCCTGCGGCTGAATAAAGCATCGGGTAGAGGACAAAAATGACGGAAGAGACCGTACACCTCCCGGTCACGGGGATGACCTGTGCCAACTGTGCCATGAACATCGAAAGGGCCCTGGGTAAGGTGGAGGGGGTTCAAAAGGCCGACGTTAATTTCGCGACCGAACAGGCGGCCGTGTCCTTTGATCCGAAAAAGGCGTCCTTCAGCGAACTCATTGACGCCGTTCAGGATGCCGGGTACGGCGTGGCCGCCACCACCGTGGATATTCCGGTGACCGGCATGAGTTGTGTCAACTGCGCCATGAACATCGAGGGGGCCCTCAAACGAAAAGTGCCCGGCGTGGTGGAGGTGTCGGTCAACTTCGCCAACGAAAAGGCCTCGGTCAAGTATATTCCATCCGTCACGTCGGTAGATGAGATCATCAAGGCCATTGAGGCGGCCGGGTATGGTGCCGTCCACCCCACCGACGCCTTGGAAACAGAGGACGCCGAACTGGCGGCCCGAAATGCGGAAATCAGGGATCAGACCCGAAAACTCCTCTTTGGGATACTTTTCACCCTTCCCCTCTTCATATTGAGCATGGGAAAGGATTTTTCCCTTTGGGGCGATTGGAGCCACGTCGCCTGGATGAACTGGCTTTTTTGGGCATTGGCCACGCCCGTTCAGTTTTACACCGGATGGGACTATTATACCGGGGGCTTCAAGAGTCTTAGAAACAGGAGCGCCAATATGGATGTACTGGTGGCCATGGGCTCTTCCGTGGCCTATTTCTATTCCATCGGCGTTCTCCTCTTTCCCGTCCTGGGCCGGCATGTCTACTTTGAGACCTCTGCGGTCATCATCACCCTTATAAAAGTGGGAAAGCTCCTGGAGGCCCGGACCAAAGGCCGCACCGGCAGCGCCATCCGAAAACTCATGGGACTCAGGCCCAAGACCGCGACCATTTTGACGGATGGGGTGGAAAGGGAAGTGCCCATTTCCGAAGTCACCATCGGCGATATGGTGCTGGTAAGGCCCGGAGAGAGCATTCCGGTGGACGGTACGGTGCGAGAGGGGAGTTCCGCGGTGGACGAATCCATGCTCACCGGAGAACCGATTCCGGTGGACAAACATGTGGGGGATGAGGTGGCCGGTGGGACCATTAATCAGGAAGGTCTCCTTAAATTCGAGGCCACCCGCGTGGGAAAGGACACGGCACTCGCCCGAATCATCCGCATGGTCCAGGATGCCCAGGGGAGCAAGGCCCCCATCCAGGCCCTGGCCGATCGTGTGGCGGCCGTGTTTGTCCCGGGCGTCATCGCCATTGCCCTGATCACCTTCTGTATCTGGTGGGCCGTGGGCGGGGAATTCGTGCCGGCAATGATCCGGTTCGTGGCGGTGCTGGTCATTGCCTGCCCCTGTGCCCTGGGGCTGGCCACCCCCACGGCCATCATGGCCGGCACCGGGTTGGGGGCCGAAAGAGGGATGCTCTTTAAAAACAGCGAAGCCTTGGAGGTATCCTCCCGGCTCAACACCATCGTCCTGGACAAAACAGGGACCATCACCGAGGGAAAACCCCGGGTGGTGGATGTGGTCTCCCTGAATGGTTCCGGCCCGTCTGACGCCGACCTTCTCAAATGGGCGGCCTCGGTGGAGAGGGGATCCGAGCATCCGTTGGGCCGCGCCATCGTGGCGGAAGCCCATGCACGCAACATCGCGCTCCTGGAACCCAAGGAATTTCAGGCCACCGGCGGCGCCGGGGTGCAGGCGGTGGTGGACGGGAGAAAGGTGCTCCTGGGAAAGCCCGCATGGTTTGATTCTCTGGAGGTGGATCTGAAGGCCCATGAAGAAGACATGCGGCACCTCCAGGATCAGGGAAAGACCGTCATTGTTCTGGCCGTGGACGGTAAGCCGGCGGGTCTCATCGCCCTGGCCGACACCGTAAAGCCGGAGTCCAAAGGGGCCATTGCGGATATTCACCACATGGGCCTGGGGGTGGTCATGCTCACCGGAGATAACCCCCAGACCGCTGCGGCCATCGCCAAAGAGGTCAACATAGAAGACGTGGCGGCCGAGGTGCGACCGGAAGACAAATCGCAAAAGATCAAAGATTTGCAGGCGAGTGGCCAGAAAGTGGCCATGGTGGGAGACGGCATCAACGATGCACCCTCCCTGGCCCTGGCCGATGTGGGGATCGCCATCGGCACGGGCACGGACGTGGCCATTGAAACCGGGGATGTCATCCTGGCGAGCGGGGACCTGCGCGGCGTGCCCCGGGCGGTTCAGTTGAGTCGGACCACCATGCGTACCGTGAAAGAGAATCTCTTCTGGGCCTTTGCCTACAATGTCGTCCTAATCCCTGTGGCTGCCGGTGTTCTCTACCCCTTTGAATCCTTCCCCGGCATGCTGCGGCACCTCCACCCCATGCTGGCCGCCCTGGCCATGGCCACCAGCAGCATCACCGTGGTCTTAAACAGCCTCCGGCTTCACCGGGCGCGCATCGACTGACGCCTTGCCAATTCTTCCGGGTTTTCGTTTCATGAGGGCGCATCAAACCGAAGCGTGGGGATGCCGAAGCGGGGATAATTCCGATCCAAATTACCGATGCCCAACCCCAGGACATCCTGGTTGAAAAAGATCTGGGCCGCGTCAAAGAAGTCGTTAAATCCGTAAGGGGCCACATCATAATCCGCCAGCGCCATGAAGGGAATCCTTTTCTCGGCCATGAGATTCCTCAAGTGCGTATTTGTGATGGCCAGGAGTTGAATCCCCTCGGGGGCACAACCGGTTTCATCATCCGAAAGCCGCCGCCGCAGGCGGGATACGGTCCATGTCTGATATTTCATGCCCGGCTGAAACTTGGCGAAGTAAAAGCCTTTCGGCCTGGCCGGGGCCCCGGCCCTCAGGCGAATACGGTCTGATGTATTGAAATCGATATATTCACATTGCCAAGTCTTGATCCGCCAGAGCCTGAGGGCATACTCCCAGACGAGCCTCCCGGAAAGGACGGCATCAGCGTTCCCATTGCCGTCGTCGCCAAAACCGTAAAACAAACCGCTTCCGATGAATCCTTCCGCCCGCTCGCGTTCTGTCAAGGGTGGCGGGGTACCGATATTTGCGAAGGAGTCTCTCCTGATGCCCCATCCCATTTTGCGACTGGCCTTGTGCCAGGCCTTTACCTGCCGGCCCACGGGCTGGAGGGCCTGTGCCCTGTCTTTGCGTTTAAACTGCATGCTCAGATCATCGCGTCCGCCCGACGGGGGAAGCGATCTACCCTCCAAAACAACCTGAAACGGTTTTCCCGCCCAAGCCTCATGATAGAGGCGTCGACGGGTGTCCTATGAAGCCATGCCATGTGTGCCTGTCGCAGATGGGGCTTCCTCCGGTCTGCGGTTTGCGCCTAGGATGCGGTCGACCTCCTCCACAAATCGGGGATACACGATTCGATCGGCCTTTTTCAAACGACGCTGAAACCCTGAATCCACAACACCCTTTTTCATGGCGAGTTCCCTTAACCCTTGAATAAGGATGTGCACCTTCACGGCCTGACTGCACGACTCACTGCATTGGCCACACTGTACGCAGAGCCAGATGGCCGGGGATCTGAGCAACTCGTCGGTCAGGCCCAAATTGGCCATACGGGTAATCGACACAGGATCGAACACGGATCTTTCGCTTTTCAACGGGCAGGCATTGGTGCATTCGCTGCATGTGAAACAGGCAAGGCTATCTGCTGCAGACAGCGTGTCGCCCAGTCCATTTCGCCGTTTCATTATATCTTCTCCTGAAATGGCAGTGTGTTGAGCTGCAATGGGCGCATTGAGCCAGTCATACCACTGTGAATCTGAGAGATACGTCAACTCGTCGGTGAAGCAATGGGCCACCACATGCCACCGCACCCGCTGGAAGGCTGAAAAAAATTTTCTGTACTCGGCCAGCATATCGACCGACACGGCCCCTTGCCTGAGGGCCTCTTCCCGGATCCGGGAAATCATTCTCAGGGGTGTTACCAGCGTGGGGCATGTCCGGCTACACCGATTACATGCCATGCAATACCAGATTTCCGGCAGTCTGGCCATTTCATCGATGAGTCCAATGGTGGCCATTCGAACGATCTTCCTCGGACTCAGACGGTTGGTGGCATCATTGATGGGACATTCCGCATCGCAGGTACCACACGTCCAGCACAGGGTTGCGTCTGCCTTGGCCTGTTGATTGATCAGCGCAGCGGATTTAAAATCGGGTCTAACGGGCTTCATTTGTTCCGTCCTCCTCATTTTTTTCACACGACCCGTCTTTCTCTGGTGAAAAACCGTGCGCGGCAAATACCTCACAGGTTCTGCACATCTTCATCTTCTCGTGCCAATTCTTATGGGCTTTCCCCTCGCAAATTGTTCCGTTGACAAACCAACAGAAATCACCCCTCCTAAACTCCCAGGCCGGACACTGCCGTTTACGATCCGGGGGGCACGCCCTGATATCCCAACACGGATTCAACATCCCCTGCTCCCCTGCGGCAATGGCCACCAGGAAAAAGAGCTGTCTTTCGATGTATGCCGGCACGGTGCGCCAACCCTGCTCATATCCCTGAATCGCCTTCAGAGAAGTCCCGCACAATTGGGCCAGTTGTTTTTGTGTCTTTCCGAGTCGTTTTCGAAAACCTGCAAATTCCTTTCTCTCCATACCTCCGGTCTCCCCCACTTCAGCAAATTTGAAATCGTCAATCAATAATATACCACATTGTGGCACCTGCGGCAACACATTTTTCGTAAAAATTCACAGCGCGCGCATTCAGCACTGCTCGCGGTAGTGTGCTTCAATCGAAAAAGGACCAGAGCGTCTCATCCCCTATTTGCGGCCAAAACTATTCCATTGATTTCACCTATCCCTAAGGGTAATAATACACCCACACCCATGAAAGG
>JARRPY010000202.1:0-5731 GCA_037382425.1 Deltaproteobacteria bacterium | reverse complement strand
GGCTATACCATTGAATCCGCTTCCAGGCGGGGGTATATGCTCCAGGCCGCCCCGGACCGCCTTCTCCCAGCGGAAATTCGGGACGGCTTGAATACCCGATGCTTCGGCAGGGGAGAAATCGCCCATTTCATGGAAATCGACTCCACCAACGCCCGGGCAAAGGAGATGGCGTGGAACGGATCCGCCGAAGGAACCGTGGTGATCGCCGAAAAACAAACCAAAGGACGAGGAAGAAGAGGGAGAGACTGGTTTTCACCCGTCGCCGGCGGGATTTATTGCTCCCTTATTTTCAGGCCTGATTTTCCGCCTGAGGAGGGACCCAAGATCACTTTCCTTTCTGCAGTGGCTGCGGCCGAGGCCCTGGGCCGATTCATATCGTCGGGGCTCACCATCAAATGGCCCAACGACATCCTCTTTAACGGAAAGAAGGTGGCCGGCATCCTGACCGAAATGACATCGGAAATGGATACCATCGGCTACGCCGTGGTGGGTATCGGCATCAATGTCAATACCGATACGTTTCCCCGGGAGATTCGGCAAACAGCGACATCGCTTTACATGGAAACGAATCAGCGGTTTTCAAGGATCGCCATCCTGCGGGGCTATCTCGAAGCGCAGGAAAGGTGGTACGACATCCTCAAACGTGAAGGGTTCGAACCCATCTTGAAAAAATGGCGCAGCCTGGCACATATCACGGACAAGGCCATTCGCGTGGAGATGGTGGATCGACAGATTGAAGGACGAGTCCGGGCCATCGATCCCGATGGGGTGCTGATCTTGGAGGACGGGGAAGGCACAACCCACCGCATCATCTCCGGGGATGTCTTTTTTATATGAGAGCAATCCGATGAAAAGGGGACAGACGCCAATCAGACGGATGGTCTATGCATCTCTCTTCGGTGCGGCAACGGCTGTCGGCGCCTACATCATGATACCCGTGCCGCCGGTGCCCATTACCCTTCAAACCATGATCTTCAGCATTTCAGCGGCCCTTCTGGGCGGGAGGCTCGGTGCACTGAGTCAGATCGTCTATCTCGCCATCGGCGCCATCGGGTTGCCGGTCTTTGCCGGGGGCAAAGGCGGGCTGGGGGTTCTCTTGGGGCCTGCGGGCGGCTATCTTATCGGGTTTGTGGCGGGGGCATATGTCATAGGAAAGCTCATCGAGGTCCGGAAAACATCCGGGCTGCCGTGGACCATCTTCGCCATGGGCGTGGGGGCGCTCGTGATCTATCTCTTTGGCGTGATCCAGCTTGCCTTGGTGGCGAGGCTCTCCCCGGTGAAGGCTCTCATGGTGGGCGTGGTCCCGTTTCTCATCGGCGATGGGCTCAAAATCGCGGCGGCGGCTTTGGTGGTCGCGAAACTCAAAGGCAAGATCTCATTATAATGATAGAAGTAAAAAATCTCTCCTACTCTTATGATCCGGATGACGCGCCGGTCCTGAAAGGCCTCGACTTAGAGATTTCCCCCGGCCGCTATATGGGCATCATCGGTCCCAACGGGTGTGGAAAGACCACACTGCTTCGGCATTTAAACGGCCTGTTGACGCCAAGCAAAGGGGACGTCTGGGTGGATGGGATCAATACCAAAGATGAAGATCAACTCTATCTCATCCGGCAGTCCGTGGGCATGGTATTCCAGAACCCGGACGACCAGATCGTGGGCATGAGTGTGGAAGAGGATGTTTCATTCGGTCCGGAAAATATGGGACTTGCGCCAAAGGAGATCCGACAAAGGGTGCACAACGCCCTTGAACGGGTGAACATGGCAGAAAAGGCGACCAAAGCCCCACACACCCTGTCCAACGGGGAGAAACAACGGGTCGCCCTGGCAGGGGTCCTGGCCATGTCACCCCATACCATAGCCCTCGACGAGCCCACCACCTATCTCGACCCGGGCGCCCGAAAGCGGCTCCTTGCCGTCATCCGAAACCTCCAACAGCAGGGCGTCACCATCGTTCACGTCACACACACCATGGAGGATATTGTCAATGCCGATGAAATCGTGGTCATGGATCAGGGAGCCATCGTGCTTCATGGAAGCCCTGGAGACATCTTCAGTGAGATCGAACAACTCGATGGACTGGGTCTGGGCATTCCCCAAATGACGACCCTGATGTTGAGACTCAAAAAAATGGGGGTGCCGGTCCGTACGGACATCTTTTCCGTGGACGAGGCGTGCATGGCCTTCTCAGCACTCATGGGAAATCGCCGGGAATGAGGGCCTGATATGTATCATATGGGCCACTATATTCCCAAAGACTCCCTGATCCATCGACTCGATCCGAGGATCAAGATCGCCGCCGTGATCCTCATGAGCATATTGGTTCTAAACGGCGGGTTCATGACCCAATCCGTGCTCACCCTTTTTTTAATGGGGCTCGTTCCCATCTCCCGCATAAGGACCGGCCAATTCCTGCGGGCCTTGAGACCCATGTGGGTCTTTTTTGCCATTCTCTTTTTTCTTCACCTGCTCTTTACCGCCGGCACCCCCATCCCGCCCTTTCCCCACTGGCGGGTGACCTTGACCTACGAGGGACTCTACACCGGCTCGTTGACCACCTGGCAATTCGTCCTCCTCATTACAACGGCGGCGCTTTTGACCATGACCTCTTCGCCCAGCCAACTGGTCAGCGGCATTGAGCGGCTCTTAAGGCCCCTCAGGGTCATTGGAATACCCTCCCATGACCTGGCCATGATGATCTCCCTTGCCTTGCGGTTTGTCCCCACGCTCCTCGAGGAAATCGCTCGCATCCGGGATGCCCAGGCCGCCCGGGGCGCACAATTCAATCGGGGGCGAATGTCAAAACGGTTAAGGGCAATTTCGGCCCTGGTTCTGCCCGTCATTTTGTCCGCCTTCAGACGGGCGGATGCATTGGCGGTCGCCATGGCGGCGAGGGGGTATGGTAGTGGACCGCGAACGTCCATGCGGGAGTTGCGCCTCGGCCGCGCCGATTATGTCGCCATGGGGGTCATGGGGCTGTTGACAGGGGGATGCGCTTTTGGGATACTATAAGTGTATTCAGGAGTTAAGGAGGAAATGATGGGACCTTTGATTGATCGTATGATTCGGGCATCTAAACTGGATGTTGCGCTGTACGAAGAAGTGGAAGCCGATCCGTCCACCATGGGGCAGGCCGTTTTGGTGGTGGTGATCTCCAGCGTGGCGGCGGGCATCGGCAGCATGGCCGTTACCGGCTTTTCCGGACTCATCATCGGCACTCTTGTGGCGCTGGCCGGATGGTTCGTGTGGTCTTTTCTGACCTACATCATCGGCACCAAAATGCTTCCCGAGCCTCAGACCCGTGCGGATTACGGCGAATTGTTGCGGACCATCGGCTTTTCGAGTGCCCCCGGGGTGATTCGGATACTGGCCTTCATCCCCTTCATCGGCACGCTCATTAACTTTCTAGCCGGCATCTGGATGCTCGTCGCCATGGTCATTGCCGTGCGGCAGGCCCTCGATTATCAGAGCACCGCCCGGGCCGTCGGGGTTTGTCTCATCGGTTGGGTCATCCAGCTCCTCTTTTTCATTATTATATTCGGTCTTTTGAGGCCCGGACAACCGGCTTAGTCGGGTTGGACCCATACAAACTGTTTGGTTTGTCATTCCATACATACTGGATTCCGGATCAAGTCCGGAATGACAAACAGGACAGGCGATGACTTTTTTGCGAAAATCATCGATCTTGATCTTCGATTTTCGCTGACGAACCCTTTCGATTCCGATTTGAGCAAACGATCGACCCTGGTACCCGAAACCTGACCCCTGAAACCTATGCCTTTCGGAGGGCCTTCCTGCATTCACCAGCGTATGGTGCCATCCTCTCCGAATAGGGGAATTTGGAAAACAGCTTGATCGCCTCCTCCCACTGCCCCAGGTTCATATGGCTGATGCCCAGACATAGGTGAAGTTCCTCGCTTTCAGGGTAGCGAGCCGCGCCTTCGGACAGAACATCCACGGATGCCGCAAACTCCTGCTGCTGCTGTTTCATCATGCCGAGCCCGAGGTAGGCCCTGTGGTTGGGCGAATAGTCCAGCGCACGCTGGTATAGGGCTTCGGCAATGACGGATTTGCCGCGGATCGTCTCAACCTGCGCGTAATCCCCGTGAGTGAAGGTCATGCCGAGGCGGGAGAGAAAATCGGCATGGAGCGGATAGAGATCTTTACGGTCCACCAGGCGCAAAGAGGAAACAAATTGAGGCAGATGCTCGTAAAAGAACCCCCTCAGCTTCCGGCCGAAGGACAGGATCATCTCCTCACTCAACGCAGGATCGGTCTCAAAGTACATAATATCCTCTCCGCGGTTGAGCCAGATATCATCCGTGAGTCCGGTTCGCTTCAAGAAATCTTCATAGAGGGCGGTCCCGGGAAAAATATCCAGGATGTAAAAGATGGCGCTAAGCGGTTCTATATCCTGGATCATCTTTAAGGTCTCACCGATGGTCTTCCAGCCCTCTTCCGGAGAGCCGTAGATGAAATAGGCTCTGGGCATGATCCCCATCTGGCGGGTCAGTGCAAAGGCATCCCGGATCTGCTGATTGCTGATGCCCTTATTCAGGGTATTGCGTATCTTTTCAGAGCCGCTTTCCACCCCGTAGCTGATCTGGGTACATCCCGCTTTTCTCATCCAGTAAAGAATCTCCTCATCCACCAGATTGACTCTTGAGATGGCGGCCCAGGAGATGGCCAGCCCCCGGCTTAACATCATCTTGCAGATCTCAATGACCCGTTTCTTTTTCAACGTAAAGGTGTCGTCGGACACATAGAAAAAGCGGATCCCTTTCCGGTAGAGCATCTCCAACTGATCCACGAAATAGGCCGGAGAATGAAACCGCACCCTGCGGCCCCAAAATTTCGGGGACCCGCAGAAAGTGCAGTTGTTGGGACAGCCCCGGGAGGAGGCCACATGCGGATAGGTGAAATATGTTGCAGGGTTGGGCAGGGCATCGATGTCACGAATCGGCGCCGGCGCACGGGTCCGGGTCACCCGCTCCCCCTTTCGGTAGGCAATCCCCTCTACTTCACGAATCGCGCCTTGATCCCCAGTTGAAAACGCGTTCATGAGATTCAGGAAGGGATATTCCCCTTCCCCCAGGACACAGAAATCGACCTCCTGGAAGTGACCGAGTAAATGCGCCCACAAGAAGGTGGCCCCGATCCCACCGAACACGGTCTTCACCTTCGGATCCATGGACTTGGCTGTTCGGGCGATGTCTATGGCCCCCCATCGGTTGGCATGAAGGACCGAAAATGCGATGACATCCGGCCGTTTTTCCGCCAATATCTGTTGAACCATATCGGGTTTCTTGCCGATATCGTACCAGTTTAAGATCTCCACATCATAATGGTGGGCCTTTAAGAGTGCCCCCACATAGTAGATACCGATGGGCGGAACGCGCACATCCTCGGCACTCAGCCGCGCTTCGAGGCAATGAGGGTATATGAGAAGGATCTTCATCCGTGCATATCCGGGTCAAGGGGTCGAAGAGAAACTGCTTGACATGTCATAGGATTTTGTCTATTATTCAACATTTATATGAAAATATGAGTTATTCGGTCAAGATCAATGCATCACGGGACACATAGGCACCTCATTATCGGCATTATCGGCGCAATCCTGCGTCACGCGGGATTGCTCCCCCTCCTTTTGGAGGGACCGGAAACCCGGGCCTGATAATGACCTAACCGCGATTCATAGACCCTTTAAAACCGTTATCAGGCCCGCCTGATA
>JARRPY010000201.1:0-5732 GCA_037382425.1 Deltaproteobacteria bacterium | reverse complement strand
GACGCTGCCATTATCCGGGAAACGCCCTGGGGGCGGTGGCCATGACCTTACCCGCCAAGGGGGTCCTCTGCATGCCCTGCCACACATCGACGTTTTCAGTGGATGATCCCATTACCCTAGTGGCCCTGATCATCTTCTGCTTGGGTCTGGTGCTCTTTTTCTCTTTTTTCCTAACCGGGTCTCTCAGCGGCGTGGAAAGCGCCAACCCCTTTTCTAACCTGATCCGGGTATGGGGACGCGCTTGTCGGGTTCTTTTCTCCTCAAAGGTATTGATTATCCTCAGGTCCCTCTTCTGGGACGTGTTGCTACAAAGGCGGCTTTTTCAACGATCCCGAACCCGCTGGGTGATCCACGCCCTCATTTTTTGGGCCTTTGTATTCAGATTTTTCTGGGGACTTTCGGCCCTGCTGGGCTCCCTCTGGGACCCCGGCTGCCAGGTCGTCTGGGATATGGCCGACAAGAATAATCCCGCTACCGCGGTTTTCTTTGATGTGACCGGAATCGTCCTTCTTTTGGGCGTTATCTTTGCATTTATCCGGGGAACCCTGAACCGAAGAAATCGCGCCCCAGGTCTTCCCCAGCAGGATCCCGTGGCCCTCGGCCTGATCGGCGGCATCGTCGTGGTGGGGTTTATACTGGAAGGGATGCGCATCGCGCTGACCGGATATCCCGACGGCGCAGGGTATGCCTTCTTGGGATACGGGATCGGGCACCTGTTTTCATTGCCCAGAGGACTGACCGAGGTCTATGGCTTTACGTGGTATATCCATGCCGTACTCACCGGCGTTTTTATTGCCTACATCCCCTTCAGCCGTTTGCTTCATGTGATCATCGCCCCGATTGTCCTTCCCATGCAGGCGGTCTCCCCTCATCATCCCGAAGCGGATACTGCGACGAATCGTCAAAAAGGAGAAGTCAATGAAGACTAGAATAAAGGAGACGCTCTTAGGTATCGTCTCGGATGAAAATTACACGGACAACCTGATCGATCGGGTGTCTTTTTCCTACGATGCCTCCGAGCACAGTCACCGGCCTTCCTGCGCGGTCTGGCCCGAGACCCGGGATCAGGTATCTGAGATCATGAAGCTGGCCAACAATGAAAAGATTCCCGTCATTCCACGGGGCGCGGGCACCGGCCTTTCCGGTATGGCCGTACCAGTGGCCGGGGGGATCGTCCTCGATTTGAGTCGAATGAACCGAATCATACGGATCAGTATCGAGGATCGGTTGGCGGTGGTCCAACCGGGGGTGGTCTATGCAACGCTTGAAAAGGCATTGAGTGCTTACGGATTTTTCTTTCCACCCGATCCGGCCAGTGGAAAAGTCAGCACCCTGGGCGGGAACGTGGCCACCAACGCCGGTGGCCTCAAAGGGGCAAAATACGGCACCACCAAGGACTATGTTCTCGGACTCGAGGTGGTCCTTCCCGACGGCCGAATCATGAAGACCGGGGCCAAGACCATGAAGAGCGTTTCGGGCTACGATATGACGCGGCTCTTTGTAGGGTCTGAGGGGACCCTGGGCGTGGTCACCGAAATCACGCTCAAAATCAATCCCAAACCCCTCTGCACCAGTACGGCCCTGGCCACCTTCGACACCCTGAGCGATGCGGGCCGGGCCATTAACCAGATCATGCACAGCGGCATTATCCCCAGCGCACTGGAGATTCTGGGAAGGGAGACCCTCTCGGCCATCAATCAGAATACGGGCCTGAACCTTCCCGAGGTGGATGCCATGCTCCTGGCCGAGACCGATGGATATACCCCTGAGGACACCGAATACCAAATCCAGAAGGTCATTGACGTATTCGAGGCCAACTCCCCCAAGGAAGTCAAAAAAGCACAAACCGAAAGAGAGGTGGAGGACCTGTGGGCGGCCAGGAAATCGGCTTATGCCGTGCTTGCCAGAATTAAGACGCACTTTGTACTGGAGGATGTCACCGTGCCCATGACGCAAATTACGGCGCTCCTCCAAGGCGTACGCGATATTTCAAAACGGCACGGCTTGCAGATCGCCACCTTTGGTCATGCGGGAGACGGCAATCTTCACCCGCAGATTCTCTATGACGGTTACGACACCGACCAGGTGGCGCGCATGGAAAAGGCAAGCGCCGATCTGTTCAAATTGGCCATAGATTTGGGCGGCACGCTCACGGGTGAACACGGCATCGGACTCTCCAAGGCCCCCTACATGACCCTGGAACACGATCCGGTTGCCTTAGATATGATGCGCCGCCTAAAATCGATGTTTGATCCCAACAACATCCTGAATCCCGGAAAAATGGCGCTGGAGGGGTAACCATGGAAGCCAAATACGATTTTGAAAGAAAGTTCAGAGAACAGGTATTGAAATGCTCCCGATGCGGTTTCTGCCAGGCCGTCTGTCCGGTCTACGGCGCCACCCTTCGCCCGGCCCTCAATGCCCGGGGAAAAATGCTCCTTCTAAAAGAGGTCATGGACGGAAACATCGAGCTCAATGACGAGTTGATAGAGACCTTATTTCAGTGCACCACCTGCGCCAATTGTTATGAGAACTGCCCCTCCGGGGTGGAGGTGCCGGCGATCATCAAGCAGGTCAGAAAAGACATGGTCAGTATCGGCTCCTGCCACCCGGCGTTTAAAGGCATGAACGAGGTCCTTGAAAAGCACACCAATATCTATGCCGAAGATGAACCCGAGGACTTCGAGCGGGAGAGGAATAAGAAGGCGGAATGCGTCTTTTTCATCGGGTGCGTGGGCGCCTACCGGGAAGATGAATCCACCCTCGCCACCCTGGATCTTTTGGATCGTCTCGGTGTGGACTATACCCTGATCGATGAGGTCTGTTGCAGCGGCGTGCTGGAGGACGTGGGGTATCAGATCAATGAGCGACTCGCAGAGACGAACATCCAACGGATTCTGGATACGGGTGCAACAAAGGTGATCACCGGCTGCCCCTATTGCTCGCGGACGTTCAACGAAAAGGAGGCGTACAGACCCCTTAAGGAGAACGGCATAACGGTGATGCATATCAGCCAGTTTCTCGAGGGGTTCGACTTCGGCGTCAAGACGGATAAACGCGTCACCTATCATGATCCTTGCGACCTGGGCCGGCATTGCGGCATTTACGATGCCCCCCGCAACACCATTCGAAAAATTGCCCCTGACTTCGTGGAGATGCCGGACCATCGTGAAAACGCACTCTGTTGCGGCGCAGGCGGTGGGGTCAGGGGCGCTTTTGCCAAGAACTCCATCGCAATGGCGAGACGCCGACTGGAGCAGGCAGAGGCGGTGGGCGCGGAGGTGGTCCTCACCGAATGCAACTCCTGCGTCCACAACCTGTCCAACGCCAAATTGCGTAAACAGAAGTTCAAGATTTATAACACGAGTGAATTTATTAATGAGTTGATGGAGGAAAACGAATAATCCAATAAGGAGGACACGTTATGGAAATGCACGGATACAACATGCCCGAGGACCTCTACTACGAAGAAAATCATTTCTGGATCAAGGAAGAGGGAGATCTCCTGGTGATGGGAATGGATGACTTTGCCCAGACCATGGCCGGAGAGATCGTCTATGTCCAGTTGCCCGACGACGGCAAGAAATTGAAAGTGGGAAAGAAGTTTGCCAAAATCGAATCGGGCAAGTGGCTCGGAAAGGTATTCGCCCCGGTGAACGGCGAGTTGGCCACGGTGAACGAGGAACTGGAGACCAATCCCGGTTTGATCAACGACGATTGCTATGGAAAAGGCTGGATGTACAAAATCAAGCCGGACGACAAGGCCGAATTGCAGAACCTGATTAAAGGCAAAGAGGCCATTGAAAAGTGGCTGGTGGCGGACATTGAGAAGTATGCAGAGGAATAAACGAATTCGGGCGCCAGTGTTCAGTCCCGCGAAATCGCGGGATCAGGTTTTGGCAGACAATAGATCCTGGCAGCTGAAACCGCATTAAACTATGAGCAACCGGGATTACAGCATCGGTCAACTTCTGGAGATGGGCGCGTGCACCAACTGCCAGCTCTGTGCGGACGTGTGCCCTGCGGTGGCGGCCGCCTCGAACGGGGAACTCTCCGCCATCTACCGGATGAAAGGCCTGAGGGACCTCCTGAAGGGACGGGGTGGATTGCTGCGGAGGATTCTCGGCCGGAAACCGCCTTCTGATGAAGAATCGAAGCATTTCAGCGACACGGTCTTCCGCTGCACACTGTGCGGAAACTGTCAGGAAGTCTGCCCGGTGGGCATTCACCTGAAGGATTTGTGGCTGTCGCTTCGCCAGGACATGGTCCACTCCGGGCATTACCCCAAGAAGATCAATATGATCAGGGAGAATCTCGCCGAGGACCATAACGTCTTTGCAGAGGATAATGAAGAACGGGCCGAATGGGTGGAGGATATGGATGATCCACCCGAGGACGGCTACATCAAAGATCAGGCGGAGCTGGTCTATTTCACCGGGTGCACGGCGGCTTATTTTCCGGTGGCCCAGAAAATCCCTATGGCGCTGGCGGAAATTCTGGAAAAGAGTGGTGTGGATTTCACACTCCTGGGTGAGGATGAATGGTGCTGCGGCTTCCCCATGATGGGCGCCGGCCTCAAAGACATGTTCGATGACTTTAAAAAACACAACCTCGAAGCCATCAAAGAGAAAGGGGCCAAAGAAGTCCTCTTTGCGTGTCCCTCCTGTTATCAGACATGGCAGGAACACTACCCCGATACGGTGAAGCGCTCCCACGCGACTCAATTTCTGTTGAGATTGATTCAGGGAGACCGACTCCCTCTCGCACCGCTCGACATGACCGTCACCTATCATGATCCCTGCGACCTGGGCCGAGGAGCACGGGTGTTTGATGAACCCCGGGACATCATTCGGGCCATACCCGGAATCCGATTTGTGGAGCTTCCCAATAACCGGGAAAACTGTCAGTGCTGTGGGGGCGGCGGAAACCTGGAGATGGTAGACGCCACGCTCTCCGCCGAGATCGGGAAACGAAAAATCGAAGAGATCCTGAGTACCGGCGCCGACGCGGTGGTGACCTCTTGCCAGCAGTGTGTCCGCAGCATGACCACGTATGTAAAGAGAAACAAGATTTCCTTAGAAGTACTGGACATCACACAGCTGGTGCATAAAGCACTGAAGACATAAGATGTTACAATGAAAGGCATTCCATGATTTCACAGCCAGTAGCAGATGAATTAAGATCCATTGTGGGAAAAGAGTGGTTCCTGGACTCACCTGAAGATCTGGCCACCTACGCCTATGACGCCTTTCTTCCGGAATTCACGCCCGACGGCGTGGTTGTTCCCGGGAATACGTCAGAGATTGCCTCCATAATGAAAATCGCCAACCGCGACAAGATCCCTATTATTCCCAGAGGAGCCGGGACCAACATATGCGGGGGTTCAGTAGCGAAGGAAGGCGGGGTAATCATGGCCTTCCACCGGTTGAGTGCCATTTTGGAAATCGACACGAAAAACCGATGTGCCGTGGTCCAGCCCGGCGTGGTGAACGCCGACCTCCAGCAGTCAGTGGCCGCCCATAACCTCATGTACCCGCCCGATCCGGCCAGCATGTTCGTCTCCACCATCGGCGGCAATGTGGCCTTGAATGCCGGCGGTCCCCGGGGCGTAAAGTATGGGGTAACCCGCGATTATCTTCTGGGACTGGAGGTGGTCCTTCCCACGGGAGATGTCATCAGAACCGGCGGAAAAAGTTTGAAAAACGTGAGCGGATATGACCTGACCCGGCTCA
>JARRPY010000200.1:0-9433 GCA_037382425.1 Deltaproteobacteria bacterium | reverse complement strand
CGCCAAGGCCACGCTCCAGGCGGTCTATTCGGATCTGGACCACGCCGCCAATACCGTGTCCGCGATTATGGCATCGGGCATTGTTCCCACGACGCTGGAGTTGATGGACCGGGTCATCCTGGACATCATCAGCGATTACGGCGGCGCCCGGTTTCCGGAAGACGCAGAGGCCGTTCTTTTAATTGAAATCGACGGTGAGCCCCTATCCCTTGAAGCCCAGGGAGAGAAAATCGAGGGCTTCTGCCGAAAACGCGGGGCCATCGGCGTGGAGCGGGCCAGCACAGAAGAGGCCGCGGAAAAACTGTGGCAGGCGAGACGAACGGCCTTTGGCGCGGTGGCCAGGCTCAGACCCAACTGCATCGTGGAAGACGCCACCGTACCGGTGGCCATGCTGCCTGATATGATCCGAAAAATCGTAGCCATCACGGAGAAATACGGCTTAAAGATCGGGGTACTGGCCCACGCAGGGGATGGCAACCTTCATCCGCTCGTCATGACCGATCTGAGAGATAAGGAAGAGATGGCCCGGGTCGACCAGGCCATGGAGGAACTTTATGATGAAGCCATTCGCATGGGGGGAACCCTATCCGGCGAACACGGCATCGGGATTGCCAAGGATCGATTCATGACAAAGGAATTCAATCCGGAGAGCATCGAGCTGATGCGGGGCATCAAGCGGGTATTTGATCCAAACAACATCTTAAATCCGGGGAGTTTTCTTGAAAATGCAATCCATTGAAAATGAGTTTGACCAGTGCATCAAGTGCGGGCTTTGCCTGGCCGCCTGCCCGGTGGGGAAAATCCGTTTTCTAGAGAAATATACGCCCAGGGGAAAGATACAGCTGGCCAAGCAGCACACCTTCAACGCCCTTGACGTCAGCGACCATTACCGGGACATTTTTGCCGCATGCCTCCTGTGTGGCGCCTGTGCGGTCACCTGCCCGAGCGGGGTTGGGCTCAAAGACGTCTTTTTGGAGATGAGAGCGGAGATTGCAAGACAATTGGGTCCCCATCCCAAGGTGGAAGCGGTCCTGGAGGCATTGGACCTCAATCACAATATTTCCGTTCCCATGGTCCAGGGGATCCCTAAAAATTTTGTGAAAATCCTGGAAAGGGCCGGCCTAGACTTCGCCATCCTGGCCGGAGAGGAGTGGTGTTGCGGTTTCCCTTTCGCCGCATCAGGATATCCTGAAAAAGCGCAAACCATGATGGCCCACAATCTGGAACGCATCGCTCGGATGGGCGCCTCCGCGGTGGTATTCACATGCCCCTCCTGTTACCATACCTGGAAGACGCATGATCCGGCCGACCTCAAGCTGTTTCATTCCACCGAGTTCATCAATCAACTGATCCAGACCGGCCGGTTGACCCCCGGCGCCGTGGACAAGACCGTCACCTTTCATGATCCATGCGATCTGGGAAGAAACGGGGGCGTATTTGATGCGCCGCGGGAGATCATACGGGCCATTCCCGGAATTTCGCTTGTGGAACTCGCCGGCAACCGCGCCCAGAGCGTATGTTGCGGCGGCGGCGGTAATCTGGAAATGACGAATCCCGATTTGGCCGGCGCCATTGCGGCAAGGAAGCTGGATGAAATCATAAAGACCGGGGCCAATACCGTGGTCACCGCCTGTCAACAATGCATCCGGACGATCAAGGGGACAGCCAGAAAACAGAAACGCGATCTTGATGTAGTGGACATCACCGACCTGGTCATCGAGGCAATATCCCATGCCTGACCAAAGGCACACCCCCCCGGCCTATCTTTCCTGGCTCGTATGGGCCCTGGCCGCCACCTTTTACCTCAGCGGATTTTATCAGCGGGTGGCCCCCGCGGTCATGACCGACCAGTTGATGGCGGGCTTCGGCATCGGTGCAACGGAACTGGGGGCGCTCTCCGCCTTCTACTTCTACAGCTATGTGGCCATCCAAATCCCCACCGGGATCCTCGCCGATTACTGGGGTCCCCGAAAACTCCTGACCACCGGGGCCTTCATCGCGGCTCTGGGGGCCTTTCTCTTCGCACTGGCGCCGTCCATCGGTTTCGCAAAGCTTGGGCGTCTGTTCATCGGGGGGGCAGTGGGTGTGGCCTGGGTCAGCCTGCTCAAGCTCTCCATGCACTGGTTTCCCCCGCACCGTTTTGCCATGACCAATGGGCTGGCCCTCCTCTTCGGGCTCGGGGGTGCCGTATCGGCAGGAGTCCCTCTCAGGCTCCTGGTGGAACATTTCGGATGGCGCCCCGTCATGTTCATCTCTGCACTGGCTGCATTCCTCATCGCCGTTTTTCTATGGATCATCGTCAGGAATGATCCATCAGAGAGGGGCTATGCGAGCTTCGCCCCGCCGGAGAAACCCCGAGCATTCTCATTTAAATCGCTTGTATCCGGTCTCAAAACACTCGCCGGTTTCAAGAACACGTGGCTTCTCAGTCTGGTGCCGAGCGGGGTCGCAGGCCCGATTCTGGCCTTCTCAGGATTGTGGGGGGTGCCCTTCTTCAGCACCCATTACGGGCTTTCGCAGCCGCAGAGTGCGGCCCTCACCTCCACACTTCTGGTGGCGTGGGGCCTGGGTGGACCGGTCCTTGGGGCCCTCTCCGACCGAATCGGGCGAAGAAAACCCCTCTACGTCGCCGGATGCTTTATTAGTTGTTCCGGCTGGGCCGTCATCCTCTTTGTCCCACACCTGCCCGTCTGGCTCCTGACCCTCCTGATCCTGCTGGTGGGATTCGCCTCCGGGGCCATGATCCTCGGGTTCGCCTTTATCAAGGAATCCGTGCCGCCCTATCTATCGGGCACGGTGTCGGGGGTCTGTAACATGGGCGTCATGATCGGTCCCATGGTGCTTCAGCCGGCCATGGGCTGGATTATGGATAGAAGTTGGGACGGTGCACTCCAGAACGGCATACGGATCTATCACATTCACGCATACCGGTCGGCGTTTATCCTCATGCTGGGATGGGCACTCGTCTCCGCCATCCTGATTCTCTTCACCACGGAGACACACTGCCGGCAGATGGTGGAGTCATCTTCAAGTCAAATCCCGGGGCTGCCCCGTTGATTCCAGGACACTGCTCCAGAACCGTCCCCGGGGATCGATCCTTTTGCGCCTGGAGACAGCCAGGGGAATCGGAACGTGGGTATACTCCCCGTTCCAGTGGCCCACCAGCATGTTGGTTCGCCCGGTCATCCCTGCGTGAACCGCATGATGCCCCAGCATGAGACAAAAAACCGAGTCATGCGGGTTAGCGGGCATACTGCGTATGGTATAACTGGGATCGATGTACTTCAGGGTGATTGGACGGCCTACCTTTTTGAAGTATTCATTGATTCGGTCCCGCAAAAAAATACCGATATCTTGAAACCGCACATTTCCGGATGGATCCACCTCTCCGGTGTTGCCTGCGAGATCCTGACCGGCGCCTTCCGCCACCACAATGACCGCATGCCCTCTACTCTCTAGCCGTTTTTCCAAGCCCTTCATCAGGCCCTTGAGGGTAAACTGAAGCTCCGGAATCAGGCAAAAGTTGGCGTCGCTGCACGCCAACACCGCATGCGCTGCGATAAAGCCGGACTCTCGTCCCATCAGCTTCACTAATCCTATACCGTTTCTGGCCCCCGCGGCTTCCACGTGGGCCGAATAGATGGCGGATCGGGTCTGTGCCACAGCCGTTTCAAACCCGAAAGATTTGTCCACATTGGAAAGGATGCTTACGTTCATCCATTCCAGCGTGTCCACCATCTCGGCGATATCCTGGGGGCCCCGGGACGAACCCAAGATGGTTCCGCCCGTCAAATGAATATTGATAACCTTCTGGGGACTGAGGTTCATGGCCGTGTGCCGGTGCTGGGCGGAAAGTCCCTCATACCCGTAACGAAAGCCGTATATGGTCTTCACGCCGTAGTGATGATAGAGGCTCATCACCAACGCCCGGATGACGTCGTTCAGACCCGGACATATGCCGCCACAAGTAACAATGCCGCACCTCAAATCACTCGGATCAAAATAGATAAACTCCCTGGGACCTGCCATCTCAAAGGATGGGAGAGGGTTCCCTTGTTCCAAGTCCGCCTTGGTTTCCTCAAGCGTGGAATGGTAGAGCACCCGCTCCTTATCTTCCACAAATGGGATGCCGGACATGGGGGACGGGACAGTGCATTGGCCCAGCGTCGGCACGTCGAGTTGGATGGGATCGGATGTCATTTTATCGGGTATCCTCCGTGACAATGTTAGGGGTCGCCGATACCATAAGAGAGCACGTCTCAGATGTCAACGGCAGATCAGGTGTTGAAAAACACGGCATCCAGGTGATGCAAAATCCGACATATAGTTAATTATCCGGAATCACTATGGAAAGATGCCGAATGGCTTCCTAGGAAAAGGGTGCGACCGCAAGAGGCCGTAGGAAATTTCCACACTCAAATCTTTTCAAAAATGATCCGACCGGATACCCGTCGAAATCTTCTATCATTTTTAATATTAATTTCAATAGGTTAAATAACGGACTTCAAATAAAAACGATATTGGCACCCCTCTTGCAATTTACACTTTCAAACGCACACATGGAAACCAATGAAGCGAAAGGAGTCATTAAAATGGGCCGAAACGGTAAAAGCGGAAAAAGAGACAATCTGGGCTACGGGTCTTCTTATCGGAGAGGGAGCGTCAATGAACTGAAGGACAAGAGTGAAATCAGTGCCGCCCTCGGAGGACAGATATGGAAGGTCAAACCCGATAAAAAGGCCACATCATCCAATCCCTGCATCTGGATGCAGGCCGGTGTCGTCGATTTTAAGGACTGCAACAATTTCTATGACTGCACCACCTGCAAGTACGACCTGGGCATGAATAAAAAGGTCCGGAGCGGAAAAGCGATCAGCTGGCAGGATGCCATGCGCAAGCGGCCCGGTATGGATCGGGTCTGCCGACACAGTTTGACAAACCGCATTGCCAAACGGGCCTGTGCATACGATTATCAATGCGCCACCTGCGACTTCGACCAATTCTTTGAAGACGTATGGACCACCAAGGTGAACAGCGTGCCCGGCGAATCGAGGCAGATCAAGGGGTTTAACGTCCCCACAGAATATTATTTTCACGATGGACACGGGTGGGCCCGCATCGAGAGCGGCGGGTATCTCAGAATCGGCATGGACGAATTTTCCCTCAAACTTCTGGGTGGGGCGGACGGATTTGAACTCCCGCTCATGGGCAAGGAACTGGATCAGAACAAACCGGGATGGGGCCTCAAGAGGGACGGACATCTGGCGGATGTTCTCTCGCCTGTGGACGGAGTGAGTGTGGAGGTAAATTCCAAGCTACTGGAACGGCCTGAACTGGCTGCAAATGAAGCCTACAGCGACGGGTGGCTCTTCTCCATCAGAACCCCCAGCATTAAAGGAACGCTCAAATCCCTCATGGACGATACGGCCAGTCTTGACTGGATGAAGGGTGAGGTCAATGCACTGGAAGAGATGATTGAAGAGGTGGCCGGACCCGCAGCCACAGATGGTGGATATCTCGGGGATGATATCTACGGCAGCCTTCCGGCACTGGGCTGGGATCGATTGGCTAAGAAGTTCCTCAAGACCGGATAAGAATACCTGCTCCGTACATGGCCGGGGAAAATGCTTCCCCAGGACGGTAAAGAAACCACCGGAGGACCATCCAGATGAGACCGAATCTCTGTGGCACACATGACCTTGAATCCAACACCCATCCGTGTCTGTGGATGCAGGCGGGGGTGGTGCGAAAAAAGCGTTGCGACAGAAACTATGCCTGTTCATCCTGTCCGTTTGACCGGGCCTTAAACAAGGTCTCAGCGGAAAATGACCGGCTGGCTCCCCAAGGCGTCAGCCCGCAAGGAAAACGGGCTCGAATCACTCACTGGGCCGAAAGACTGAAGCGGCTTCCAAGAGCCAATCGGCCGTGCATTCACCACATGAAGGGCCGCATCGGGTTTAGATTGTGCACCAACGATTACCAGTGCCCCACATGTGAATTTGAGCAGTACTTTGACGACCAACATACGGTGCGAGCCGTGGTCACCCCGTTGGATATCTCCCACATCAGGGGATTCAGGATCCCCCAAGGGTATTATCTTCATCAAGGGCATGCATGGGCCATGCTGGAAGAGGGGCCGTATGTCCGTATCGGGATGGACGATTTCTCTCTCAGGCTCCTGGGTCCTGTTGATGCCATCGAGGCACCGCTCGTGGGCAAACGGGTTCGGCAGGACGAACCGGACACCGCCTTACGCAAAGGGAACAAAGAGGCGATGGTGATGTCCCCGGTGAGTGGGATTGTAACGGATATCAATCCCCAGTTGAGGGAAAAGGGGCAACTCGCAGCCGAAAGTCCTTACTCGGACGGCTGGGTCATGCGGGTCCACGCGGAAAACCTCAAAGAGGATCTGAAACACCTCATGCTCCACGCCGAAACCGTGGATTTTCTCGATAAAGAGGTTGACGATCTTTACCGGCTCATCGAAGCCGAGGTAGGGCCCATGGCCACAGACGGGGGTGTCCTCGCCCCGGATATATCGAGCCATCTCCCGCAGGTGGAATGGAATCGACTGGCCGGTCGATTCCTGAGGACGTAGGGGGGTTAGGTTCGTATACGCTTCAATTCATCCCTTAACAACACGCTGCAATATCTGCAGAGTTCCCCACCTTTTCGGTCCACATCCGCGATGGAATGGCAATAGTGCATGATGCACGACTTGTCCGGACAGTGCCTGAGGTCAAAGGTATGGCCCAATTCGTGGACCGCCTCCTTGATGATGCGCAGCTGATACACCCGTCCATCTGTGCTTAGGGAGAGACCTTCCTTGAGCCGGTACGTGGATATCAAACATGATTTCCCGCCCAACTCCGCCTCGCCGTAGACATGGGTCAAGATGGGGATGAAAAGATCCTCCCGTGCGATCCCCAATACCTTCAGGGCGTCGGCAGGCGCCGCGGCGGTCAATTTCTCCAGAACGGGTGTCGAATGATACTGGCACCGCACCGGGTCAAAAGCAAAATGAATCGAGTCAAGCAAGGGAACGATGTCTGTTTCAAACCCGAAAACGCCTGCGATCCGAGTTGCAACGGCGTCTATGATGTCAGCAGCCGCTTCTCCAATGGGAGAAATGACAACCTTCCGGGAATGCGTCACAATCAATCAGGCCTTTGGATGTGATATCTTTTCATCTTGTTATAGAGGGTAGAGCGATCAATCTTTAGGATCTCTGATGCCCTGGATATATTCCAGTCATTTTCTTTCAGAATACGCGCGACATGGGCTTTTTCCATCTCCTTGAGGGACTCGTTTTCCGGGCCCACGGCCCGCTCCCCGCTGAATATGGGAAGATCCTGAGGCAGAATTCGACGGGTCTTGGCCACCACAACGGCCCTTTCGATGGCGTTCTCCAGTTCCCGCACGTTCCCCGGCCACTCGTAAAGCATCAGCTCGTCCATGGCCTCTCTGGAAATCTGGTCCACGTGCTTGTTCGTTTCCTGAGAGAAGCGTCGCATGAAGTGTTCCGCGAGGAGGGGAATATCCGGTTTCCGGGAACGGAGCGGAGGCATCTTGAATGAGATGACATTTAACCGGTAATAGAGGTCTTCGCGGAAGGCCTTTTCCTTGATGGCCGTTCCCAAATCTCTGTTCGTCGCGGCAATAATACGAAAATCAACTTCCAGCGGCTGGGTGCCGCCCACCCGATAAAAGACCTTGTCCTCGATGACCCGTAGCATGTCAATCTGCATTCTCATACTGATCTCACCGATTTCGTCCAGAAAAAGGGTCCCGCCATGGGCCATTTCCAGCCGACCCTTTTTGGTGGTCTTGGCATCTGTAAACGCCCCTTTCTGATGGCCGAAAAGTTCGCTTTCCAGCAGGTGTTCAGGGAAACTTCCGCAGTTGACCACCACGAACGGCCCGCCACTCCGCGAACTCTTGGTGTGAATGGCCTTCGCCGCCAGGCCCTTTCCCGTTCCGGTCTCCCCCGTGATCAGCACGGTGGACTCAGTTCCCGCAACATCTTCAATAAAAGCGAAGACTTCCTGCATCGGGGCGGCCTGACCGATCATGTTTTCAAACCGGGTCCGGTCCCGATCTTGTGCCCTCAGGAAGAGATTTTCCCTCTCCTGGGCCTGATGCCGAGAAACTCTCTCGATCAGCATTCCCAGCTCGTTGGGATCGAAGGGTTTTAAGAGATAGTCATAGGCGCCCATTTTCATGGCATCAATGGCATTGGAGATGGATCCGTAGGCCGTAATGATGACCACCGCCACGTCAGGATCGCTCTGCTTCACCTCTTTGAGCACCTCGAGCCCGCTCATGCCCTCCATCTTCATATCCACGAGCAGGATATCGAACTTCACATTCTTCAGCCGCTCGAGGGCCGCTTCGCCGCTGGCAGACATCTCCACCTGATACCCATCCCGCTCGAGCCATCCTTTCAAGGATTCCCGCATGATCAGTTCATCGTCAACAATCAGTATCTTTGCACTGTCCATAAAAATCCTCTTCGGCGTATGCGCTATGTTGTAACGCCTCTATAACTTACTCCGTCCACCGGAAACGTCACCGTAAAAGCGGTTCCCTTGCCCACATCGGACTCCACACGAATGGTCCCTCCGTGCTCCTCAATAATCCCGTACACGACCGAAAGGCCCAACCCCACCCCCTTCCCCTTCTTCTTGGTGGTAAAGAAGGGTTCGAAGAGCTTGGGAATATGGTCCTTTGATATCCCCACCCCTGTATCTGCGACGCGGGCCGTAACCGCGCCGCCATTGTTGGCCACTCGGGTCTCTATGCGTAGCGCCCCTCCATCGGAAGACTCCATGGCCTCCGCCGCATTGGAAATCAGATTCATGAATATCTGCTGGATCTGATCCGCCGATCCCATGATATTCGGCAGTTCGGCATCCAGATCGGTTTCTGACTTAATGCCCTTGATTTTCATGAGATTGGCGTTTAGAAACAGCGATTTCTCGATGACCTGGTTGAGATTCACTGATTCCGGTTTGACTTTGGACTGACGGGAAAAGGCCAGTAGATTGGAAACAATCCGGCCGATCCGGCGGGTCTCTGTCTCCATGAGCTCGATGTAGTGTTTGAACTGCTCGATCTGATCCTCACCAAGGCGCTGCTCTCCCATGATCCGTTTGAGGAGCATGATCAGGTTCAAAATTCCGGCAATGGGGTTGTTGATCTCGTGGACCACGGACGCGGAAAGCTTCCCAAGAGAAGCCATTTTATCCTGGTGGAGGACCTTGGCATGACTCTCCTCAAGCTGTCTTGTCCGCTCTTCCACCATGGCTTCCAGGCGGCGGGTCATCTCCTCCTCCTGGTGCTTCCTTTGCGTGATATCCCGGCTGACCTCTATAAAACGGGAGATCTTGCCATCCTTCTCCCATATGGGGAAGATGCTCACCTCAAAATATCG